>NZ_PSWL01000002.1:0-200899 GCF_002932755.1 Rathayibacter sp. AY1B6 | reverse complement strand
GTCCCCCTCGACGCGGTCCCGCCTCCGGCGCCCCCTCGCCGGCGGTCTCGCGGTGGTTCTCGCCGCCGCGGCGCTCACGCTGGTCGGCGCACCCCCCGCCTCCGCCAACCGCTTCTACGACGCGTGCACGACGGACGGGAGGTTCACCGTGCCTGCGAACGTCCACACCGCCGACGTCACCGCCCGGGGAAACCGTGGAGCCGACGGTCAGGACTTCGACAGCGTGGGGAACACCGGGGGCACCGGCGGCGCCGGCGCCGCTTTCACGCTCTACGACGTGAAGGTGACGCCCGGTCAGACGATCTACTGGGGAAGCCTCCGGAGCGGGGGCTTCGAGGGGGGTGGGGACGCCAAGTGGGTGTCCTTCAGCGAACCCGACGAGAACTGCGACCCCGTCGGCGGCGACGTCATCGCCGTCGCCGCGGGCGGAGGAAGCGGATCGAGCGCGACCATCCTGTACGACGGCTCCGACGGCGGTGCCGCCGGCCGGCCGGGCGAAGCAGGCCACGGCACCGGCGGCTTCCCCGGGGGCGGCGGCGGCGGCGCGACGATCGACACCCCGGGGGTCGGCGGCAGCGGTGGCGACACCGCCTACCTCGGCGGCTTCCTCGATGCCGTCCCGACGTTCGGCTCGGAGGCGAGCGGCGGGACCGGGCACATGTTCTGGGACGGCCTGGGCGCCGACCCTCACGGCTTCGGTGGAGCAGGCGCGCGGGCCTCGGGCGACGTCTACGCCAGCGGCGGACAGGGCGGCGCCGGATCGGCGGGCGGCGGCGGAGGCGGTGCGGGCGGCGGCGAGTTCATCTACACCAGCCTGGGAGCGGCCGGCGGCGGAGGCGGAGGCGGAGGGAGCTGGCCGATCGCCGATCCCGGACTCAGCCCCTACAAGGTCGGCGACGCACTCGTCTCCTGGCTCCCCGACGCCACCATGACGGTGAGCGCGTCGACGACCGCGATCGACGTCCCCACGACCCTCACCGCCACTCTCTCGAAGAACTCCTACCGGGACGTCGACACCGGCTACACGAGGAAGCCGGACCAGATCGGCGGAGGATCGATCTCGTTCACCGAGTTCACCGGCCAGACGCAGCGACCGCTCGGCACCGTCACGCTGACCGGTGCGGAGACGTCCGAGACCGTGAGCATCGAGGTCCCGGAGGGATTCGCGCGCGGGAGCCACGAGATCCGCGCGCTCTACACCGGATTCAACGGGTACAACCGGGATCCCGTCGTCTACGCGCGGACGCCGATCACGCGCTCGACCTTCACCCTCACCGCGCAGACCGGGCAGACGATCGCGTTCCCGGAGCTGACCGGCCTCGACACCGACGGTCGGGACCTCGTCCTGCAGGCCACCGCGTCCTCGGGTCTGCCGGTGACCTACGTCAGCACCACTCCTGACGTGTGCACGGTGACCGCGGGACGCGCGGTCGGCCGGGTCGGCGGGCTCTGCTCCATCACCGCCTCCCAGGCCGGGGGCACGGGCTGGACCGCGGCTCCGGACGTCGTCCGCACCAGGACTCTCTCGCCGAGGTCCCAGTCGGTCGCCTTCGCTCTGGCGGGCTACGCGTACTCGACCGGGTCCTACTCGGTGACCGCGACGTCCACCTCGGGTCTCCCGGTGGACTTCACGACCACGACGCCGGAGGTCTGCCGGCTCGACGGCACTCCGTTCCTCTTCGAGGGACTGAGCCGGTCCGTGTTCGCGGGCGTCGCCGCGGGGACCTGCGTCGTCCGCGCCGGCCAGCCCGGTGACCAGCGCTACGCGTCGGCCCCGGCGGTCGAGACGAGCTTCACGGTGGTCGCCAAGCCGGCGGAGGAGGTGGTGCGGAAGGCGCAGAGCATCGACTTCCGCCTCCCCACGAGCGCTCTCACGACGGATGAGGACGCCGACCTCCGCGCCAGTGCCGGCAGCGGCCTGCCGGTGACGGTGACGAGCACGACCCCGGAGGTCTGCTCGATCATCGGCGGCACCTCCGTGCGCAACCTCCGCCCGGGCACCTGCACCATCCGCTTCGACCAGGAGGGCTCGGAGCTCTACCTCCCCGCGCCGCAGCGCACCGGATCGTTCACCGTCGACCGCCTCCCGCAGAGCATCGTCTACGACTACCCGCACGGCATCGACACCGCGCGCTCCGCTACCTACTCCCCGGTCGCGACAGCCACGTCGGGGCTCCCCACGACCTACGGCGCGACCGGCGGCTGCACCATCGCCGACGGCGTGGTGACCTTCACCGAGGTCGGCGAGGAGTGCGTCGTCACCGCCGACCAGCTCGGGAACGCGGACTACGCGCCCGCTCTGCAGCGGTCGTCCACCTTCACGGTGCGGAAGGGCCCCCAGACGATCACCCTCGCCTCGACCCCTCCCACGACCGGAGCCGTCGGCGACACCGTCACCCTCACGATGACCACGAGCTCGGGCCTGCCCGCCTTCGCCGTCGCCTACGACGCCTGCCGCACGACCCGGGTCGATCCGGGCTCCGTCGACATCCTCCTCACCGCTGTCGGCACCTGCTCGTACTACGCGTTCCAGCAGGGCGACTCCACCTATCAGCAGGCTCCGAACGTCGCCGGCACCGTTCAGGTGACCCTTCCGGCCCAGACGATCGCCTTCACCTCCACTCCCCCCTCCCCCGCCGTCCCGGGCGGCACCTACACGCCCGCCGCGACGGGCGGCGCGTCCGGGCAGCCGGTCGTGCTCGCCGCCTCGGGCGCCTGCACCCTGACGGACGGCGTCGTCACCTTCGAAGGCTCCGGCACCTGCACCGTCACGGCCGATCAGGCCGGGGACTCCGGTCATCTCGCCGCTCCGCAGGTCTCGCAGACCATCGCGGTGGGCCTGGCCGCCGGGTCCGTCTCGTTCGGCGGCGAGGCTCCGGGCGACGCGGTCGTCGGCGGATCGTCCACGCCGGTGATCGTCCGAGGCCCCTCCTCCGCGGATCCCCGCCTCACCGCCTCGGGGGCCTGCTCGGTCTCCGGCGGCTCGGTCTCCTACGACCACGCCGGCTCCTGCACCCTGACCCTCGAGCAGGCCGGCGACGCTGCGCACGCCGCTGCTCGCGCCGACCGCGCCTTCACGATCGGCAGGGCTGCGCAGACGGTCGCCTTCACCTCCACCGCTCCCGCGGCGGTCGTCGGAGGGACGTGGACTCCGACCGTCACCGGCGGCGCGTCGAGCGCCCCGACCGTTCTCCGGACCGCCTCCGCGGCCTGCACCGTCGCGAACGGCACCGTGACCTTCGCCGCTCCGGGCGACTGCGTGCTCACCCTGGATCAGGCCGGCGACGCCGACCGGAACGCCGCCCCGCAGGCGACCCGCACCCTCGTGGTGACCGCCGCGTCGATCCAGAAGAAGCCGCAGACCGTCGCCTTCACCGCGAACACGTCGGCGACCCCGACCACCGGAGTCGCCTACTCGCTCGCCGCGAAGGCCTCCTCCGGTCTCCCGGTGGCCTACACCGCCACCGGCCCGTGCACCGTCACCGCCGCGGGAACGGTGACCCTCACCGGGACGAGTGCCTGCACTGTCACCGCCGCCCAGGCCGGCGACGGCACCTGGGCCGCCGCGACCGCCACCCGCATCGTCAAGATCGTCTCCGGCAGCCGCGCCGACCTGAAGGTCGCCCTCACCCCCACCGCCACGAAGATCACCGGCAGGACCCTCACCGCCACCACCACCGTCACCAACGTCGGCACCCGCGACAGCGGATCCACCGTCATCCAGATGATCGTCCCCACCACCGTCACCGACATCGGAGGCGCCACCCGCACCCCCGGCAAGATCGCCGGGACCACGGTCCTCACCTGGAAGATCCCCACCCTCGCAGCCGGACAGAGCACCACCAGGACCATCGTCCTCATTCCCAAGACCGGCACCTCCACCATCACCGCCAAGAGCTCCACCGCGATCGGCGACCCCACCCCCGGCGACAACACCCTCACGAGGAGCTACAAGAAGTAGGCACGACCGGGGGCGGCAGCGGAGGCGGTCCGGCCGTGCCGCCGTCCGTCGTCCCGCGACACCGACCGGGCGGGATCCGACAGGCCGGAGCCCCCGACGGGCCGGATGCGCCCCGCCGCGCCTGTCCGGGGGTGCCGGCTCGGCCCGGCGCCGGTGACACGTGGCGCGGTTCTGCCAGGATCGACAGCAACACGCTCATCGTCTCGATCCGGTCCGCCGGATCCCTCCTCGACAAGGACGGCCCTGTGGGAATTCGCGAGTACGGACGACTTCTCCGCAGGGGCTGGCTCGTCATCTCGATCTTCGTCGCCCTCGGCCTCGCGGCCGCCTCCGTGGCGACCATGGCGTCGGAGTCGGAGTACCGGGCGCAGACGACCGTGTTCGTCTCCGTCGCGACCGCCGACAACCAGTCCAGCGCCGAGGTCGGCGCCTCCTTCACCAGCGCCGAGGCCCGGGTGGCCTCCTACGTCGCGCTGGTCGACTCGAGCTCGGTGCTGCAGCCCGTCATCGACGACCTCGGTCTCGACATGACCGTCGGCGATCTGGCGGGCGAGGTCACGCCGGCCGCGCTCCCCGGCACCGTCATCATGAGCATCGACGTCGTCGACGCCGACGCCCAGCAGGCCGCGCGGATCGCCGACTCGGTCGCCGAGAGCCTGCGCAGCTACGTCGCCCGGATCGAGCGCCCCGTCACGGGCGGCGCGAGCCGGGTCGACGTGAAGGTGCTCGAGGCCGCGTCCGTGCCGAGCTCGCCGCTCAGCCCCGACCTGCTCGTCTACCTCGTGCTCGGAGGAGCGACCGGCCTCATCCTCGGCGTCGGCGTCGTCGTGCTGCGCTCGCTCGGCGACTCCCGCATCCGCTCGGCCAAGGACGTCGCCGCCGGCACCACCCTGCCGGTGCTCGAGTCGATCCCCTACGACACGGCCGTCCGCCGCTCCCCCCTCGTCGTCGACGGCCGGAGCGCCGTCGCCGAGTCGTTCCGGATGCTGCGCACGACGCTCCTCTTCGGCTCCGGCACCCACGAGCGCACCCTGCTCGTCACCTCCGCCCGCGAGGGCGACGGCAAGAGCACCGTGGCCGCGAACCTCGCCGTCTCGATCGCCCAGATCGGCCGCACCGTGGTGCTGATCGACGCCGACCTCCGCGACCCGGCGCAGTCGACCGTCTTCCGCCTCCCCACGGGCGGACCGACCCTGGCCGACCTGCTCCGCACCGGCACCCTGCCCGCCGACGGGTCGCTGCCCGTCAGCGCCCAGGGCGTCACCGTGCTCACGGCCGGCGGCAGCCAGGCGAACCCGAGCGACCTGATCGGCACCCCTGCGATGGAGCGCGTGATCGCGCACCTCTCGCGCCGGTACGACCACGTGATCGTCGACTCCCCCGCGATCCTCTCGGCCACCGACGCGGTGCTGCTGGGCAAGATGGTCGCCACGACGGTCCTCGTCGCGGGCGCCGGCGTCTCGTCCTCGGCCGACCTCGTCGCCGCGGCCGACCGCCTACGGGACGTCGGGGGCGACGTCCTCGGGACCGTTGTCGCGCAGGCTCCCCGCAGCACGGTCGTCACCGCCGCGGCGACGGCGACCGCCTGAGACGCGGGAGCGCTGCAGCCGGTGCCTGCGTCCCTCCCCCCGGGGAGTGACGACGTGCGCTCCGGTGCCGGCGCGCGGCCCGTCGAGGTGGGCGGCGTTGCGCGAGGGTGAGGGCTCGCGGACCCGGGCCGTGCCGGGGCGCACCGCCTGCTCGGCCCGCCCCGCCACGATGCCCATGCCGCAGACGATCCAGAGCGTGTACGCCACCGGACCCTCCTGGAGCGTCGGCAGCACCGTGTAGCTGACCAGCGTGCCCGCGACCACGGCCGTGGGCAGGAAGCCGTCGAGCGTCGGCGCCCGCAGCCCGCGGAGGAACAGGTACACCAGCAGCGCCGCGAACAGCAGCATCACGAGGATCCCCGACTCGATCGCGAGCACCAGGAAGAAGCTCTCGACCAGGACGCTGTCGGTCGAGTACAGCTGCGCGCGCGGGCCCGCCTTGCCGAGGCCGAAGCCGAACGGGTGCGCGACGAGCAGCGGGATGTTCTCGAGCAGGCTGTCGCTGTGGCCGATCAGCGACGGGTCGGCGACGTGCGAGATCACCTTGTCGATGTAGAGGTAGAGCGTGACCCCGCCGACGGCCGCGGCCGTGGTCACGGTGAGCATCGCCCAGACCAGCATCGGCTTCGCGCGGAACAGCGCCCAGGCCACCAGCGTCACCGCGAGCATCGCCAGGCCGATGTAGCCGCTCCGGGACTGCGTCAGGTACACCGCCACCAGCGGCAGGAGCGTGAGAGCGCCCTTCAGCCACAGTGGCCAGCGCGGGCGTGTCCACAGCACGGCCAGCGCGATCGTGACGGCGACGGCGCTCTCGTTCGGGGCGCTGTAGGGGCTGAAGCCGCGGGGCACGATGCTGCCGGCGACGAAGAGGGAGGAGGGGAACGGCGTCCCGGGGGCCAGCGGGAACACCCCGAGGGTGAACAGCCAGTCGAGCCCCTGGTTCCAGGTGAGGATCGTCGTGATCGACGAGAGCTGCAGCGCGACGACGAACGCGGTCGCGAGGATCGCGAGGTGGCGCTTCTCGAGTACCGCGGGCACCACGATGAGCGCGAGGAACGGCAGGAAGTCGTTGCGCCAGCCGTAGGCGGCCTGGATCGGGTTCTCGGTCCACACGGCCGAGACGGCGCCGAGGCCCACGATCATCAGCACGAGCACGACGATCGGCACCGGCACCCGCTTGATCCGGCCGCTGACGAGCACGAGCAGGAAGAGCCCGAGGACCGTGGCGTCCTTGATCGCGCCGAACGCGGTCGCCGTGGCGCCCGGCAGGAACGCGGAGGCGACTCCGTTGGCCGGGAGGGCGAAGACCAGCAGCAGGACGCCCAGCCACGGCAGGCCGAGCCCGTCGCGGCCGAGGAGGGCGCGGAGCGTGCGGCGGGTGCGCACCGGTCCGCGGGCGACCGTGCGGGAGCCCGCCCGGGGCAGCGGCGCCGCGGCGCGGGTCATGCCGCGCCGCCCCGCATCGTGAGGCGCCGGACGACCAGCGGCACGTCGGAGGGCCGCGGGACGATGGTCCGCGCCGGCGGCCGGATCGCGAGCACCATCACCACCAGCGCCGTCAGGATCCCGCTCGCGTTGGCGATGGCGGCGGCGATCGCGCCGTTCGCCGGGCTGAACGCGAACAGGAGCACGAGGCAGGTGATCAGCCCGGCGCCCTGCGCGACGGTGAGGCTGATGCCGCGGTTGCGCGCCGAGAGCACCTCGCCCGCGCTGACGGTGACGACCACGAAGACGGAGCCGAGGATCGCGAAGAGGACCGCGGGCATCGCCTCCGCGAACTCGTCGCCGAAGAGGAACGGCACGCCCCACGGAGTGACGACGGCGAGGAACACGGCCGAGGCCAGGCCGACCGCGAAGGCCGAGCGCAGCGCGTCGCCGGTCGCGGTGACGCGGGCGCCGCCCTCCGTCCGGCTGATGTCCGAGAAGACCGGAGCCGCGACCGCGTGCGCGAGGAACACGGGCAGAGTGCCGATCGTCACGGCGACCGAGTAGAGGCCGGCCTGGTGCGAGCCGATCAGCGGCAGCATGATCACCTGATCGAGGCGCTGGTAAGCGGCGTCCGACGCCTGCGCGCCGTAGAAGGTGACGGAGCCGCGCACGAGCGGCCGCCAGGGAGCCGGAGCGGCTCCGCGCGGGCGGTCGAGCAGCGAGCCGATCAGCGCGGTCATCACGGAGCCGGCGAAGTTCGACCAGATCACGCCGGAGACGGTGATCGAGTCGAGCAGGAACAGCACGACGATCCCGCCGACGTAGACCAGCGGCTGCGTGGCCTGGAGCAGCGCGACCGCTCCGAAGCGGCGCTGCGCCCCGACGACGCCGATGTCGATCATCCAGCAGACCATGAGCGGAGTACCGGTGATCGCGACGAACACCGCGATCGTGGCCGCCTCGTCGAGCGCCGAGAGGAGGGTGGAGGTGAGCAGCCAGGCGATGAGCGCGGCCGGGATCGCGGTCAGCAGCGCGAGCCGCCGGGCCGTGCGCACCGCGCCGAGGTCGCCCGCCGCGGCGAGCACGCGCCGGCGGATCTCGAGGGGCATGCCGAGCGCGAGGACGATCGGGATCAGGTACATGGAGGCGAGGGCCGCGGCCGTCTCGCCCCGTCCGCTCGGGCCGAGGGACTGCGCGATCAGCGGGGCGCTCACCAGGCCGAGCGCCGCCACCGAGAGGCGGCTCGCGAGCATGGTGATCGGGGAGTTCAGGAGGCGCAGCAGCCCGCTCACGAGGCCTCCGCGGCTCGGGCGCCGACAGCGGCGAGCAGCCGCTCCTCGAAGCCGTCGAGAGCGAAGGTGCCGGTCTCGTCGTGGACGGTCAGGTGCATGCTGTCGCGCATCGGCGCGACCTCGACCCAGACGCCGAGCGGGAAGCGCAGGTGGGCGGGCATCCCGCCGACCATGGTGTCCGGCTCGATCCGCGGCAGCAGCTCCTCCGGGACGGGCACCTCGGTCGAGGGCAGGGAGACGTGGATCTCCCACGGCACGCGGGGCGTCCCGCGCGGCGGGCGGAGGGGCGCCAGCGGGTGCTGCACGAGGGTCTTGACGCTCAGCAGCGCGCTCGCCAGCAGCCAGGTCGCGGGGAGGCCGGACCTGGTGGCCGCGGACAGCCGCTCGAGGAGCGAGGTCGCGGACCAGTCGTCGGCGCGGAGGCGGCCGAGCGGGAGGGAGGGAGAGAGGTTGCCGCCGACCTCCGTGCCCTTCGCGACCCAGCGGCGGCCGTCGACGGGGACGACGACGCGGAAGTCGAGGCCGTCGGCGGCGCAGTCCTGCAGGCAGCGGAGCACGAGGCTCGCGGTCTTGAGCGACACCGGCGGGCGGGCGGGGCGCCGGCCCTCGCGCGCCTGCTCCGGGGTCGCTGCGACCGCCCGCAGCGTCTCGGGGCCGAGCACGGCGGTCACGAGGCGCGCGCGGCGGTCCGACTCCTCCTTCGAGAGGGTCGCGTCGAGCTGGTAGCCGGTGCCGGTCGCGGCGGTCAGGGTGCGGAAGGTGTCGCGGGCCTTCCTGGCGCCGGCGAGACCGGTGAGCTCGAAGCGCTCCACGACCTCGCGGAGCGGTGCGGCGGCGAGCGGCTTCCGGGCGGTGCCGTCGGCCCCCGGAGCGCCCAGCTTCTCGATCACGAGCGCCACGACCGCGGTCGCCCCGGTCCCGTCGAAGAGGCTGTGCGGGAAAGTGAAGCCGACCGTCGCGCCGTCGAACAGGATCCGGAGCGGCAGCTCGCCCGGCGCGAACTGCGAGGCCAGCAGGCGGTGCGCCAGGTCCTCGCGCTCGAGGGGGCCGTCGACGACCCGCACCGCGCGCTCGGCCGCGTCCAGGGCGGCCGCCACGTCGATCCGGCGCCACCCGCGGAGCCGGGTACGGCGCCGCAGGAGCACGGCGCCGCGGGGTGAGAGGAGGACGTCGCGCAGCGCGGTCCGCACGCGCTCCGCCGTCACGCCCGTCAGCGGGCCGACGTGGTAGCCGATGAGGAGGTCGTCGTAGCCGAGGTCGCGCGGGGCCCTCACGCCCGGCTCCTGCTCGCTCCCGCGCCGGCCCGCTCGGCGATGACGCTGAGCAGCGAGCGCTCGTAGCCGGCGTTCACCTCGGCCCAGGAGTAGGAGTGCACGGCCCGCAAGTGCCCGCGGTACGAGAGCCGCTCCTGCTCGATCGGGTCGTTCAGCACGGCGAGGACGCCCTCGGCGATCGCGTCCGGGGTGGGAGCGACGAAGCGCCCCGCCTCCTGGAGCACCTCACGGTTGAAGACGGTGTCGCGGGCGACGACCGGGGCGCCGCAGGCCATGGCCTGCACCAGCGCCGGGTTGGTGCCGCCGACGCTGTGCCCGTGGAAGTAGGCCCCGGCGTGCTGCCAGAGGGAGTGGAGCCGGGTGTCGTCGCTGACGTGGCCGAACCAGTGCACCCGCGCGTTCTGCTGCGCGAGGGCGCTGACCGCCTGGTCGATCGGGCCGCCGTAGCCGGACGAGCCGACGATCACCACGTCCTGGGTCCGCGCGATCCGCTCGGCGGCCTCGATGAACTCGGGCACCGTGTTCTCGGGGACGAAGCGCGCCACGATCAGCGCGTAGCCGCGGTGGGTCAGCCCCGGCTCGACCGGGTGCTCCGGCGGGACGTCGCCGCCGTAGGGGATGACGTCGCCGTCGCGGCCGAACTCCCGCTTCCAGCGCGTCTCGATCGCCGCGGCGTCGTAGACCATGCGGTCGCCGTGACGGGCGGTCCAGACCGCGCCCTGGTGGAAGACGAACTTCGCGAACCGGCCCCACTTGGCGCGGTCCCACTCGATGCCGTCGACGTTGACGACGGTGGGGATGCCGCGCTGCCTGAGGATCGGCAGCCAGAAGCCGTTGGCGCAGTTGAGCACCAGGGCGACGTCGGGCTTGCGCTTGGCCGCGTCGAGAGCGGCCGTGAGTCCGTAGGAGAGGGTGCTGAGCGACTTGCTCTCGACACCCCGCGTCTGCCGGGTGATCACCCGCTCGTCGCGGTCCGGGTCCAGGAGAACCGTGGTGCCCGGCCTCCCGTAGACCGTGACCTCCCATCCCTGCTCGGCCAGATATGGCGCGAGACGTCGGACCGCTGTCTCGAATCCCCCGTAGTAACTGGGATAGCCCCGCGTGCCGATAATGGCGATCGACCTGCCCATGTCCCGGTTCTCCCTTTGTCGTGCTTCGCCTCGACACAGGCGATCGCCGTATCGGATCTGCTGTCGCAATACCAGGCGTATGCGACGGTGCACAGCATTCATTCGACGGGCTACTCGCACCCCCGAAGGCGGGTATCGGCGCTCATACTAGCGGCGAACGTACCGCCGTCCGCCACCGCTGGAGGGACAGGATCGCGACACCCATCAGGAAGAAGATCGAGAGGATCAGGACAGTCATCCCGATGATGATCCGGTCCCCGCCGGAGAGTTCCGGGTCGAGGAACTCGTACACGTAGCGCGAGGTGAGAGCGCCCCGGACGAAGGTGTAGGCGAACCACAGGACGGGGAACACCATCACCGCCCAGACCAGCCGGAGGTCGACCGGGCGGGTGCCGGGGACGGCGAGCAGCTCGACCAGCGCGAGCGCCGGCACGAGCACGTGCAGCACCACCGTGCTCGGGTTCAGCTGGGCCGGGTCGCCGAGAACGGTGGGCCCGTAGATCACCAGGAACAGGCCCGACATGCTCAGCAGCGTGGCGGTGTTGAGGGTGCGGATCGCGGTGACAGATCGCGACTCCCCGTGCGCCGCGGCGCTCCTCCTGCCCCCGGATCTCGCGGATCTCCAGGCGCTCCGGCCCGCGATCGCGAAGGCGGCCACCGAGAGGATGTTGGTCAGTGCGGTGACCGAGCTGAGGAAGTCGGCGGTCGCGTCGGTGCCCACCTGCGTCTGGGCGACCACGACCGCGTTGAGCACCACGACCGCCCCCAGCGCGGCGACGGCCCAGCGGACGAGTGCAGTGCGGCGTCGAGCTCTCATGGGGCCCTCTCCTCGGTGCGGCGGCCCTCGGGCCGGTACTCGTGGGCGTCCGGTGCAGGAGTCCGTTCGCTACAGTCGGGACGTCCACGAGAACCCATTCCCAGACAGGGGTCGAATGCCCGGCACAGGTTCGCACCGAGGATCCCTACGGGTCCTGCTCGATGGTAATTGGTGGATTCGCGGCCCGATCTCCAATCGTGAGGTCATGCGAGAGATCACCTTCTCCTGGGCGAGACTCTTTCCTGAGGATTCACTTGTCATTGCCGTCCCCCTGACGGGGGTGGAGACGGCGAGACGGGAATTAGCGGGACTCGCCCGGATAGTGCCGACAAGACTCCGGCCGCAGGGGATCAGCGCCGTTCTCGAACTCGCCCTTCTCTCTCTCCGGCTGCGTCCGGACATCACACTGGCGCACAACTTCACCCCCCTGACGGGGCGGTCCGCGGTGTTCATCCAGGACTTCCTCTTCCTGACGAATCCGGAGTGGTTCACCCGGAGGGAGCGCGCCTACTTCTCGCTCATGCCGCTCAGCGTCCGCCGCGCCGATGTGGTCATCGCGAGCAGCGTCGCGGAGTCGCGCCGCATCGTCCGCACGTCGGCCGCGACGAGCGCCGTGCCCGTCGGCCTCGGCCTCAACCGGGCGTTCGCCGCCGCGGAGCCCGTGGCGCCCGCCGGCGTCGACGGCCTCGACGGCTTCCTCCTCGCCGTCGGCCGCCTCAACGCCCGCAAGAACCTCGCGACCACGATCGAGGCCGCTCTCGCCTCGGGGGTGCTCTCCCCCTCCTTCCCGCTCCTCGTCGTCGGCGAGGCCTCCGGCGTGCGCACCGAGTTCCCCCCGGCCGTGAGAGCCGCGCTCGACGACGGCTCGGTGCGCCTGCTCGGGCGGATCGAGACGGAGGAGCTGCGCTGGCTCTACGAGAACGCCGCGCTGTTCCTCTTCCTCACCCTCGACGAGGGCTTCGGCCTGCCGACCCTCGAGGCCCTGGCCTGCCGCACGCCGATCCTCGCCAGCGACATCCCCGTGTTCCGCGAGATCCTCGGCGAGCACGCCCGCCTGGTCGACCCGCGCGACGTGCCGGCGATCGCGGCGTCGATCCGCGAGCTCGTCGCCGACCCGCCGGAACAGCTCGATCCGGCTCCGGTGCTCGAGTACTACAGCTGGGACGCCGTGGTCGCCCGGCTGCGCGCCGCGATGGTGGCGGTGCTGCCGTGAGCGGGCCGTCCGTGTCGATCGTGATCGTCACCTACAACAGCATCGGCGTCATCCGCTCCTGCCTCGACGCGCTCGCCGGCCGCGACGAGAGCGTCGAGATCCTGGTGGTCGACAACCTCTCGCGCGACGAGACCGTCGCCGTGCTGCGCGCCGGGTACCCGGACGTCCGGGTCGTCGAGAACACCGAGAACGCCGGATTCTCGCGGGCCGTCAACCTCGGCGCCGCCCACGCCACCGGCCGCCACCTGCTGCTGCTGAACCCGGACGCGCAGATCTCGGCGGAGGTCGTCGGCTCGCTCGCGTCACTCCTCGACAGCGATCCGACGATCGGCGCCGTCTCCCCCCTCCTCGAGAACGAGGGCGAGGACGTCGTGATCGTGGCCGCCGGCCACGCCCCCACGGTCCGCCGGATGCTCCTGCACCAGACCGGCCTCTCCCGCCTCGGCCGGCGCTTCCCCTCCTTCGAGGGCCACTACCTGTTCGCTGCCGACCTGCACGGCAGGCCGCGCGACGTCGACTGGGTGAGCGGCGGCTGCCTGATGATCCCGCTGGCCGTCTGGGACCGCATCGGCGGCCTCACCGACCGCTGGTTCATGTACGCCGAGGACGTCGAGATCTGCCTCCGCCTGCGCGCTGAGGGCCTGCGCGTGGTCCTGGATCCGCGCCTGCACGCCCTGCACGCGATGGGCGGCTCCTCGAGCGGCGTCGACGGCCGCGTCGGCACCGCCTGGATCGTGAACCTCTTCGACCTCTACGGCTGGCGGATGGCGCGCTCGGACCTGCAGCAGCAGGTCTGGCGGGCGGTCGTGCTCGCGGGCATGGCGTCGCGGATGCTGGTGTACCGGCTGTCCGGGCTGCGATCCGGGCGCGCCGCGGCGTCGGCCGGCCAGCTGCGGCGCTACGGGATCTACCTGCGCGCGCTGCGGGCCGCTCCGCTGACGCGCGACCGCGAGCCGCTCGCCTGACGGCCCCGCTGCGCCCGGAGCTCCCCGCGCGCACCCCCGGCCCGCGATCGATCCGTCACGAACGGTCGCCTCCGGCCGCGCGTGGCGACCGTTCGTGACGGATCGGATCCGGCACTCGCGGAGCGAGACGCGGCGGCGCGGTCGGCCGAAGGATGCGCGGGTGGCGCGCTGCGTGCGCCACAAGCCGGCCGGTCTCCGCAGGGGTGCGGCGCCCTGCGGTGGAACAGCCTTGTCCCCGACATGGCGTCAGCACTGCGGTCGCGGGCATCACGTCCGCCGTCCTCGTGACCGCCGTCGGTGCGGGGCAGGAGGACCCGGTGGGCGTGATCCGGTGGGAAGCGACGGGCCTCGGGTCCACCGGCTCCCCCTCGGCGGATCACCTCGGCGGGGCCCGGATCGGAACGGCGATGAACGGACTCCTCCCGGCGCGGACGGCAGCGACCGGCGGCGTGGCCCCTCGCAGCCGGACGACCGCTCCCGGCCTCCGCTCATCGGCGCCTTTCTGATGTCGGAGGAGGAAGGGACTCGCCGCCTGCGCCCCTGGCTCCTGTTCGGGGCTGTCGTCGCCGCCGCACTCGTCGTCCTCTGGCTGCTGATGACCGCGTTCCCCGCGTCGTCGGACCGGCTCTTCCTGATCGGCAGCCCGATCCTCATCCTGGGCGCCGCGCTCGGAGCGAAAGGGCTGCAGCGGCGGGGTACCGGGCGGCGCGAGGAGGAGCCCTAACCGGGCCGGTGGCCGTCCTTCGGCGGCTCCCGCGACCGGGTGTGGCGCCCGGACGCGGTCTACGGACGCGCGATCCGGCAGCGGGCACGGAGAAGGGGGCGGCCGCCCCGGGTCGAGCCCGGAACCGCCGCCCGCTCCGTCGCCGCTACTCGCCGGTGCCGCGGTACGCCACCCGGAAGGTCTCCCGGGTCCCGTCCGGTGCGGTCGCCGTCACGCGGAACGAGCCCGACGGCACCCGCGAGAGGTGCGTGTCGACCGAGACCGTCTTCGTGCGGCCCGCCGCGAGCGAGGTGACCTTCAGCTCACCGAAGGCCGTCGGGATGCTGAGACGGACCGGCGTGCTCCCCTCGTTCGTCGCGGTGGCGGTCAGCACGACCGAGCCGCCGCGCTTCACGCCGGTGATCGTCACGTCGACGTCGACCCGGGTCGCCGGGGCGACGACGGTGACGGCGGGGAGGAGCCGGCTGACGCCTCCCGAGACCGCGGTGATCGAGACGGCACCCGTGCCGGGACCCGCCGTGGCCGCGGGGAGCGGAGCGGAGCCGTCGGCGCCGGTCGTCGCGGCCGCGGTCGTGCCTCCGTCGGCGAAGCGGGCCGGACCCTCGATCGTGTAGGCGACGTCCGCGCCCGCCACCGGCTCGCCGGCCGCGTTCGCCGCGGTGACTCCGAGGCCGATGATCGCCGCTCCGGTCTCGACGGTCTGCGCCGTGCCCGCGGGGGTCAGCGAGGCGACCGCCGCGGGGTCGGTGAACATCGACGGCGTGAGCGGAGTGACCGTCAGGCCCTCGAGGCGCGCCGTCCCTCCGGAGGAGAGGAGCGAGACTCCCGTGCTGCTCGGATCGGGGAAGACCTGGTCGGTGATCGTCGCGCGGCCGCCCTGCGCGAACGTCTCGACAGAGGCGTGATCGACGTAGAGCTCGAGGTGCAGCTTCCCGTCGTCGAGGGCCACCGGCGCGGTCTCGACCGACGGGAAGTCGGCGTCGAAGCCGACGTCGCCCGAGCGGGTGCGGTCGACGCTCAGCTGACCGGACGCGACGTCGTAGGTGATCGGCGTGCGCTGGGAGCCGTCAGCGGAGTTGCGGACCGAGAGTCCGAAGGAGTCCGCGTCCCCGGCGCTGAAGGTGGCGTCGAGCTTGTAGACGCTGCCCTCGGCCGCGGCCGGGAGTGCGGTCTCACCGTCGGCGATGTCCGTGCCGCCCAGCGTGAACGCCTCGTCGCCGCGCTCGAGGGCCGCGGTCTGATCGACGACCTTCTGCACGAGCTTCGGGGCGCCGTCGACGGTCTCGAGGGCGAGCTCGCGCGGGAGCGCCATCGCTCCCCGCCAGGTTCCGGTGGGGACGGCCTCGCCGTACTGCCAGTTGTTCATCCACGCGATCATGATCCGCTTGTCGTCGGGCGCGTTGTCGAAGGTGACTCCGGCGTAGTAGTCGCGGCCCCAGTCGAGCCAGTCGTAGTCGACGAGGCGGCTCTGCGCGGGCTCGCCGGACAGCATGAACTGGTCGGCGAGGATGTGGCCCCAGCCGGCGCGGTTGTTGTCGACGACCTGCAGGTGCGCCGTGCGGCCGGCGAGGTCGGCGACGTCCCAGCTCTTCCAGTCCAGCGACTCGCTGTCGCTGCCGGTCGCGGTGCGGACGATCTCCCCGTCGACGACGAGGTTCACGCTCGTCTCGTTCGAGCGGACCTGCGCCGGAGCGTCGGCGAGCACGATGTGGTCGACGGTGAGGTGGCCCCAGCCGCCGGTCGCGTCGTCGACGACGACGATCCGCGCCGCCTTCCCCTGGTAGGCCGAGACGTCCCAGCTCTTCCAGTTCAGGGCGCCGTCGTTCGTGCCGGCGGTGGTCTGCACGACCTCTCCGTCGACGACGAGCTGCACCTCGAGGGTCTGGGGGTCGCCCTCGGGGCGGAAGCCGCCGCCGACGAGCATGCTCACGTGGCTCCTGTCGATCGTGAACTCCGGCGAGGTCAGAGTGCCGAGGTTGTCGTCGCCCTTCGGTCCGCCGTCGAAGGTGTTGATCCGCTTCTGGCCGAGGAAGAACTCGCCGCCGCTGGTCGAGGGGTTGGTGCCGCCGGCGAGGTCGCCGGTCACTGCCCAGCCGTTGTCCGCGAGGCCCTGCTGGTCCGGGAACTCGAAGCCGTCGAAGAGCAGCTCGCTCCCGGCGGGCGGGTCGTTGGCGAGCTGCGTGCCGTCGACGTGCGGGTGGTTCCCGCCGCCGACGAGGAAGTTCAGGTGGTCCTGGTCCACCGTGAAGTCGGGCGACTCCATCGAGCCGACCGGCCAGTCGCCGTCGTTGAACCCGTTGATCAGTCCCGTCCCGGCGAAGCCGGTGACGGTCTGCTGGCCGTCGATCGGCCCGGTGGCGGGAGTGGAGGCGAAGGGCCCGTTCTTCCAGTTCCCGGGCTCGTTGTCCACGGTCCAGCCGTTGTAGGTGCCGTCGTCGAAGCCGGCGAGGGTCGTGCCCTCGGGGAGGGTGTCGGAGCCGACGGTCGACTCCGAGGTGAACGTGGTGCCGTCGAAGTCGCCGACGAAGTACTGCCCGCCGGAGCCGCCGCCCACCGCTCCCGGGTTGAGGTTGACGACCATCACCCACTTGACGTTCGTGGGGTCGCCGTCGACCGCCAGCGGGAAGAGGTCGGGGCACTCCCAGACGCCGCCGGTCGCGTTCGCCGGGCCGAACTCGCTGAGCTCGGTCCAGTTCTTCAGGTCTGTCGACTTGTGGAGGAGGACCTTGTGGTCGTCCGCCTCGACCGTGACGACGACCCAGTAGGACGACTCCGGGGTGCCGCCGTCGTACCAGAACACGTGCGGGTCGCGGAAGTCGTTCTGGTCGCGGTCGATGACGGGGTTGCCGTCGTACTTCGTCCAGGTCTGCCCGGCGTCGGTGCTGTAGGCGAGGGCCTGCGCCTGCTCCCCCGTCTTGTAGGCCGCGGTGTACATCGCGACCAGCGGCGGGTTCTCGGCGGTGCCGAATCCGGAGGTGTTGTCCTTGTCGACGACGATTGAGCCGGAGAAGATGTCCGACTCCGCGTCACCCGGGATCGCGAGCGGCTGCTCGGTCCAGTGCGTGAGGTCGGTGCTGGTGGCGTGGCCCCAGCTCATGTTCCCCCAGCGCGTGCCCTGCGGGTTGTACTGGTAGTAGAGGTGGTAGACGCCCTCGTAGTAGACGAGACCGTTGGGGTCGTTCATCCAGTTCTTCGTCGGCGAGTAGTGGACGGCCGGTCGGTAGGTCTCGGCGGCCGCGTCGAGTGCCGCGGCGCGGTCGAGCGGAGCCGCGGAGACGGCGGGGACGGAGAGCCCGCCGCCGACGAGGCAGAGCGCGGCGGCGACGGCCACCAGGCCGCCGCGCCGGGGGAGCGAGCGATGAGGAGAAAGCACGGAAGAACGCCCTTCGTTGCGCGTGTCACGAGTGACAACGTTGTCAATTGCTGGGCAATCTACGGACTGTCCTCCGGACAATTCAAGAGAGGCCTGGGAGAAAGATCAGATCCCGTCCCACCGCTTCTCAGTCGGGGCAGGGCACCTCGCCGGAGCCGCGGGCGATCAGCTCGGTGGGGATCACGAACGTCTGCGCCGGGTCGTCCTCGCCGTCGAGGCGGAGGAACACCCGCTCGGCGGCCGTCCGCCCGATGACCGCGGGGTTCTGCGCGATGACCGAGACGGCGGGCTCGAGCAGCTCGGCCAGGGGGATGTCGTCGAAGCCGATCAGGGCGACCCTTCGGTGCGCGCCACGACGGCGGAGCGCGGCGAGCACGCCGATCGTGATCAGGTTCTGCCCGCCGACGATGGCGGTCGGCGGCACCTCGAGGTCGAGCAGAGCGGTCGCCATCTCCTCCGCCGCGTGCTCGTCGTGGGCGCCGTGGCGCACGTACGCGGGCGGCACCGGCAGGCCGAGGCGGCTCATCTCCTCGAGGAAGCCGCGCTCCCGCTCCTGCGCGGTGAAGATCTCGGGCCGGTCGCCGAGGAACGCGATGCGGCGATGCCCGAAGGAGGCGAGGTGGCCCACCGCGCGGGCGATGCCGGCGGCGTTGTCGGTGATCACCGCGTCCGCCGTGATGCCCGAGGGGATGCGGTCGACGAACACGGCGGGCGTGCCGCGGTCGACCTCGACGCCCAGGTAAGCCTGGCTGGGCGCGACCGTGGTCAGGATGAGCCCGTCGACGCGCCGCGAGACGAACGCGTTCACCGAGGAGCGCTCGCGGGCGGGGTCGTCGTCGAGGCTCGAGGCGAAGACCGCGACACCGCGCTCGTTCGCGAGATCCTCGACGGCACGGTGGAGAGCACCCGAGAAGGGGTTCGCCACGCTGCCGACCAGCAGGCCGAGGGTGTTGGTGCGCCCGTTGGAGCGGCGGAGGTTCCCGGCGTGCAGATCCGGCTGGTACTGCAGCTGCGAGGCGGCGGCCTGCACCCGCTCGATCGTGGCGGCCGACACGTTCGGCTCGCCGTTGATGACCCGGGAGACCGTCTTGATGCCCACGCCGGCCAGAGCGGCGACGTGCTTCATGGTCGGACGGCGGCCTGCACCGGCGCCGCTTCGATCTGACAACGATGTCACGGTCTGGTCTCGCTTTCTGGAGGATCGCTTGACCTTAGCGCCAGCAACCCGATAGACCTACCTCTGACATCGTTGTCGGGAGGCTGCTCCCGCCTTATGAACAGGACTTTCAATGACGAACCGTTCCCCTCGCCTCACCCGGTACATCGGCCTCGGCTCCGTCGCGATCCTCGCGGCCCTGGGCATGACCGCCTGCTCCAGCTCCGGTCCCGGCTCGTCCGACGCCGGCTCCACCGCCGGCAGCGGAGACGGCGTCGGCGTCACCCTCATCGTCAAGACGACGACGAACCCCTTCTTCGTCGCGATGGAGGACGGCGCCAAGGAGGCGGCCACCTCCGCCGGCGTGAACCTCACGCTCGCCGCGGGCAAGGAGGACGGCGACGAGGACACCCAGATCCAGGCCATCGAGAACGCGATCTCGAAGGGCGACAAGGGCATCCTGATCACCCCGAACGGCCCCTCCGTCGTCGACGCCATCCAGAAGGCGCGCGACGCCGGTCTCTTCGTGATCGCCCTCGACACCGCGCCCGACCCCGCCGACGCCGTCGACATCACCTTCGCCACCGACAACTTCAAGGCCGGCGAGGCCATCGGCGAGTGGACCGCCGCGCAGCTCGACGGGAAGAAGGCGACCATCGCGATGCTCGACCTCTTCGACGACAAGGTCGTCTCGGTCGACTACAACCGCGACCAGGGCTTCCTCACCGGCATGGGGATCGACGTCGCCGACGACCAGACCAACGGCGACGAGGCGAAGACCGGCAGCTACAGCGGCGGCGACTACGAGATCGTCGGCAACGAGGCCACTCAGGGCGCCGAGGACGGCGGCCGCACCGCCATGGAGACGCTCCTGTCCAAGAACCCCGACGTGAACGTCGTCTACACGATCAACGAGCCCGCCGCCTACGGCGCCTACCAGGCCCTCCAGGCCGCGGGCAAGGAGAAGGACGTCCTGCTCGTCTCGATCGACGGCGGCTGCGCCGGCGTGAAGAACGTCAAGGAGGGTCTCATCGGCGCCACCGCGCAGCAGTACCCGGTGAAGATGGCCCAGCTCGGCGTCGAGGCGATCGCCCAGCTCGCCGAGGACGGCACCAAGCCCAGCACCAGCGAGGGTCTCGACTTCTTCGACACCGGCTCGCAGCTGGTGACCGACACCCCCGTCGACGGCCTCGACAGCATCACCTCCGACGACGCCGCCGGGATCTGCTGGGGCGAGTAGCCCACCGCGGACGGGGCGCTCCGGCGCCCCGCCCTCCTCCTCCCGCTCCCAGCGACTCCAGAAAGGCCATCGTGGCTCAGAAGACCACCGACCCGAATCCGCCGACCTCCGCACTCGACCTCGCGAGCGAGTTCCTCGACCGCCGCACGCCGCTGGACCGCGTCCGCGGAGTCCTGCACCGCTATCCGGCCGTCAGCCCGGCGGTCGTCCTCGTCCTGGCGGTCATCGTCTTCGGGCTCCTGAACGACCGCTTCCTCGACCCGTCGAACCTCTCGCTCATCACGCAGCAGGTCGCGGTGGTCGGCACCCTCGCCGTCGCGCAGACGCTGATCATCCTCACCGCCGGCATCGACCTCTCGGTCGGCGCGGTCATGGTCCTCACCTCGATGGTCATCGCGCAGACCGCGACCGAGAACGGGCTCCCGGCGGTCGTCGCCCTGCTCCTGGGCCTGATCGTCGGCCTCGCGGCCGGCGCCTTCAACGGCCTGCTCGTGACGAAGCTCCGGCTCCCTCCGTTCATCGTCACCCTCGGCACGCTCAACATCTTCGTCGCGCTGACGCTCCTCTACTCGAGCGGCTCGACGGTCCGCGGCACCGACATGCCGGCCCTGCTGCCCTCCACCGGCGGCACCTTCGACATCCTCGGCGTCCGCATCAGCTACGGCGTCCTGCTGATGCTCCTCGTCTACATCGTGGTCGCGTTCATCCTCGGCAAGACCGCCTGGGGCCGGCACGTCTACGCTGTGGGCGACGACAAGGAGGCCGCCCGCCTGGCCGGCATCAGCGTGAACCGCGTCCTGATGAGCGTCTACCTCGCCGCCGGCGCGATCCTCGCCATCGGCGCATGGATCCAGATCGGCCGCACCAACGCGGCGAGCCCGAACGCCGGAGCCGACCTCAACCTCGACTCGATCACCGCGGTCGTCATCGGCGGCACCAGCCTCTTCGGCGGGCGCGGCACGGTCTGGGGCACGCTCCTCGGCGCCCTCATCGTCGGCGTCTTCCGCAACGGGCTCTCGCTCGCCGGGCTCGACGTCCTCTACCAGACGCTCGCTGTCGGCGTCCTCATCATCGTCGCCGTCTCGGTCGACCAGTGGATCCGGAAGGTTCGCAAGTGACCCTCATCGATGCCGCGGGCACCGCTCCCGCCGCCGCCCGCACCCCCGTCCTGCAGGCCAAGCGCCTCGTCAAGACCTTCGGCCGCGTGGTCGGGCTCGACGGCGTCAGCCTCGAGCTCTACCCCGGCGAGGTCCTCGCCATCATCGGCGACAACGGCGCCGGGAAGTCGACGCTGATCAAGTGCCTCACCGGCGCCGAGATCCCCGACGAGGGGGAGATCCTCCTCGACGGCCGCCCCGTCTCGTTCAAGCGCCCGCAGGACGCCCGCGGCGCCGGCATCGAGACGGTCTACCAGAACCTCGCCGTCTCCCCGGCGCTCGACGTCGCCTCGAACCTGTACCTCGGCCGCGAGAAGCGCAAGAAGGGGATCCTCGGCTCCGTCTTCCGGATGCTCGACACCGCCGGAATGCGCAAGGAGGCGCGCGCCGAGCTGACCGAGCTGGGCATCTCGACGCTCCAGGACGTCACGGTCCCGGTCGAGAACCTCTCCGGAGGACAGCGCCAGGCCGTGGCCGTCGCCCGCGCCGCCGCGTTCGGCTCGAAGGTCGTCGTCCTCGACGAGCCGACCGCCGCCCTCGGCGTCCGCGAGTCGAACCAGGTGCTGCAGCTCGTGCGCAACCTGCGCGACCGCGGCATCCCGGTCATCCTGATCAGCCACAACATGCCGCACGTCTTCGACGTGGCCGACCGGATCCACATCCAGCGCCTCGGCAAGAAGGCCGCGACGATCACCCCGCAGTCGCACTCGATGACCGACGCGGTCGCGATCATGACCGGGGCGGCGACGGCATGAGCGCCCGCATCCTCTACGCCGAGTTCACGGCGAAGCCCGGCCACGAGGAGACGGTCGCCGGCATGATCGCCGACCTCGCCGTCCTGGTCCGCCGGGAGCCGGGGAACGTCGAGTTCACGCCCTACCGCCGGGAGGACGATCCGGCCCGGTTCTTCGTCTACGAGGTCTACCGCGACGAGGACGCCTTCCAGGCGCACATCTCGGCCGACTACGGAGCCGAGTTCAACAGGGAGCTGGGCCCGCTGATCGTCGAGCCGCACTCGCAGCTCACCTGGCTCGTCGCGGTCTGATCCGCCGCAGAAGCGCACCGTCCCTCCGGGGGCGGTGCGCTTCCGCGTGCCTCGGCTTCTTCCACGCCGACGGGAGCGCCCTCGAGTCCCCCGGCAGCGACCGGATGGTCCGCGTCTCCCGCGAGGACCTGGCGGCCGTGCCGCACGCCGTGGGCGTGGCGGTCGGGGCCGAGAAGACCGCGAGCATCATCGGCGCCGTCCGCGGCGCGCTGATCGACACGCCCGTGACGGACGCCGCCACGGCGGCGGCGGCGGCGGCCATCCTCGCCACCCTCTGAGCGCCGGCCGTCGCTCCCCACTGTCCAGAAGTCGTCGCACTCGACGCCGAATGCGACAACTCCTGGAGGGTCGAGGAGGACGGCCGGCCCGAGACCTCAGAAGTTGTCGCACTCGACACCCGAGTGCGACAACTTCTGGAGAGTCGAGGAGCGGCCGTCCCGCAGCGGCCCGCGTCAGGGCTGCGTGAACGCGACCTTCTGCACGCCGGTGCGCCCGTCGAAAGTCGTCGTCGTGATGCGCATGCTGTACGACCCGGCCGGGGCGACCGCGCCGTTCGTCAGGCGTCCGTCCCAGGCGAGGGTCTGCCGGCCCGCGAGGTGGCGGATCGACGAGGTCAGCTGCTTCGCGACTCCGCCGGACGCCGTGAGCACCGCGACGCTGGTCGTCGCGCCGTCGCCGGTCATCCAGTCGAGCGTCGTCGTGCCGCCCGGGCGGGTGATCCCCGGCGCCGAGACCACGAACGTCGGCGTCCGGCCGAGTGCCGCCGTCGCGTGAGCGTCGGCGACGGTCAGCGGCGTGCTTCCCGCGGTGGTCCGGATCGACGCCGTCGCCCCCGAGACCTGCACCGAGGCCGTCGACGGGCCCGCGGTGAAGAGCGCCTGCACCGTCTCGGTCGGCGTCTGCAGCACCGTCCCGTGCAGGTTCACCCCGTAGTCGGCCGTCACGTCGTCGATCGAGACCGTGCCGGAGGAGATGCCGGACATCGCCTTGTAGACGAACGCGTCCACGAGCTTCACCGGGTAGTCCCACACTCCGTCGCCGTCGCCGCCCGCGTGCGTGTAGTTGGCGTTCAGACCGTCCGAGAACAGCGTCATCTTCTGCCACGGCGAGCCGCCGACGTTGCCGACGAGGCCCTGGAAGGTCTCCCCGGTCGCGTCCTGCAGCTTCAGGTAGACGGGGCTGGTGCTCGCGTCGCCGCTGACCCGGACCGAGACCGCCGTGGGCGACCCGGGGAGGGTGCGCGAGGTGTGCAGCTGCGCGCCCTTCGAGGCGCCGGAGAAGTCGTAGGTCAGCTTCAGCGCGCCCGAGCCGGAGTAGCCGGTCGAGGTCGCGGCGAGCGAGGCGGACCCGCCGCCGATCGGAGCCACGGCCCATCCGCTCGTGGAGGAGAGGTCGTCGACCGTCACCGGGGAGGCGGAGGCGGTCGCGCTCGCCCGGCCGACCGCGGTGCCGGTCGCGAGGACCGCGCCGACCTCCTTCAGCGCCTCGTAGGCGGGCTTCTGCCGTCCGGAGCGCTCGGTCACCGAGAAGGTGTCCAGCGGCGCCTGCGGGTCGGGGCCGCCGACGAGGTTGTACCAGGCGATCGCCTCGATCCCGCGGGCCGCGGCGTCGAGGTAGGAGCGCGAGAGGTACGACGCCTGGTCGGCCTCGCTGGTGGCGCCGGTGCAGGTGGTGCACGTCGCCCAGCTGACCTCGGTGATCCACAGGCTCCGGCCCGGCGCGCTGCGGGCGAGGAAGTTCTGCGCCGCGTCGAGGTAGGTCGGGATCGCTCCGGTCTCGGGCGCTCCGTCGACCGTGTACGTGTGGATCGCGAGTCCGTCGAAGGAGTCGCCCGCTCCGGCCGCCAGCACGCCCGCCATGAACGGGTCGCTGAACTGGTCGAGCCCGCCGACCAGCACCGTCGCGGTCGGGTCCACGGCCTTGATCGCCGTGTACGCGGCCTTCAGCATCTCGCCGTACTGGCCGGCCGTGGCGCCTCCGCGCCAGTAGTAGTCGGTGTTCGGCTCGTTCCACACCTCCCAGACGTGCACGCGGTCCTTGTACCGGGCCACGGTCGCCGCCGCGTACGCCGCGAAGTCGGCGTTGCTGCGGGGCGGGTAGTACTGCGCGTCCTCCGCCGCGGTGCCGGCCGGAGCCGAGGAGGCCCAGGGCGCCGAGTAGGCGAGCTTGCCGATCATGTCGACGTTGCGCGCCTGGCTGATCGCGACGGCCTGGTCGAACTTCGCCCAGTCGAAGAAGCCCTTCCGCGGCTCGACGCGCTTCCACTCGAACTCCTCGCGCGCCCAGCGCACCTGCGCGTCCTCGAGGAGGGCGGCCTGCCGGTCGGCCTCGGCGGGCGAGTCCTGCTCGGTGAGGAAGCTGTTGATGCCGCTGATCGACGTGGGCGACGCCTCGGTGACGCGGGCGCTCACTCCGGTGAGGTAGGGGCGGGTCGCCGTGGCGGCTCCCGAGAGTGCGCCGTCGGCGGTCGTGTCCCAGGTGAGGCGGCCGGCGATGCTGCCGGCCATCGCGGCTCCGCTGTCGTCGGTGCCGTCGTAGGTCGCGGTGATCTCGCCCGCGGCGGCGGCGGTCCCGCCGAAGGTGCGGGTGCGGCCGGCGCTGTCGCGCAGCACCAGGGCGTAGTCGCCGGGCCCGCCCGCGGTGAAGCGGACGGTCGTGGTGGCCGCGTTCTCGCGCGAGAAGCGCGGGGCGCTCGCGGTCGGCAGCGTCCAGTCCTTGTCGAGCACGCGCAGGTCGTCGAGCACGACGGTGCCGGTGGCGGGGGCCGCGGCGCCGTTCCGCACCACGTTGATCCGCACCAGCGAGACCGGGTAGTCGAGCACGCCGTCGTCGTTGCCGAGGTGGGTGTTCGCGGCGGGCGACCGGAGGTCGATCGTCGCGGTCGTCCACCGGCTGAGGCTCATCGCGTCGACCCGGTAGAAGAACATCTCGCCGGTGGCGTCCCGCAGCTTGAGGAACACGGTGTTCCAGCTGCTGTCGCCGAGCAGGTCGACCTTGAGCGCGGTCGCGGGCTGCGTCAGCAGCGGCACCGGAGTCGTCGCGGTCTCGATCTCGGCGTCGGCGCGGGAGAGGTCGTAGGCGATCTTCAGCGCGCCCGAGCCCTCGGTGCGGGTGGCCGAGGTCGAGGGGGTGGCAGTGCCGGCGGCCTGCACCCAGTCGGTCCCGGCGGAGTCGAAGGACTGCGCGAGGCTCGCGTCCGCGTCGATCTCGGCGAGGGTCAGCAGGAGCGGGATCCCGCTGCGGGTGGCGTTCGAGGCGAGAGCGCCGTCGTCCGTCCCGTCCTGCGAGAAGACGCCGCTGACGTCGCCGCGCATGCGGGTCCCGGAGTCGTCCGAGCCGTCCCAGGTCAGGGTGACCGGTCCGGCCGCGGCCGCACGCCCGGTGATCGTCTTCACGCGCCCCTCCTTGTCGCGCAGCTCGAGCCGGTGGTCGCCCGGGCCGGCCGCGGTGAACGAGAACGAGGTGGTCGCCGAGGAACCGGGGGTGAAGAACGCGGTCGCGGCCGCCGGCAGCGACCAGCCGGTGGCGAGGGTGCGCAGGTTGTCGAGCACGACGGTCCCGGTGGCGGGCTGGCTGCCGTTGCGCACGATGATCACGCCGGAGAGCTTCACCGGGAAGTCGAGCACCTGGTCGCCGTCGCCGCCCTCGATCAGCGCGGCCGGGGCGGTGAGGTCGACGTCGATCGTCGCCCACGCCGTCGAGCGCATCGCGTCGAGACGGTAGGTGAAGGTCTCGCCCGAGGCGTCGCGGAGGCGCGTGTAGACGGTGTTGTAGGTGCCGTCGCCCTTGAGGTCGATCCGGAGCGACGAGGCCGGCTTCGCGATCACGGTCGCGGGGGTGCTCTGCACCGTCTCGACCAGGCCCGACGAGACGTCGTAGTCGATCCGCTGGGCGTAGGAGCCCTGGGTCTTCTGCGCGCTGGTGCGCGAGACGGCCGCCGAGCCCATCGCGACGCTCCAGCCCGACGCCGCGCCCTCGAAGCCCTCGACCACGCTGGTCGTCGACGGCTGCGCCGCGGCGACGGTCAGCAGGGTCGGAGTCGCCGAGCGGGTCCGCGTCGCGGCGAACTGCCCGTCCGGGCTCGAGTCCTGCAGGAAGGTGCTGCGGATCGGGCCGTCCATCTCCTGGCCGTCGTCGGCCTTGCCGTCCCACTGCACGGCGGTCTCGCCGGGCTCCGCGAGGGTGCCGGTGAGGGAGCGGCTGCGGCCGGTGCCGTCGCGGAGGACGATCATCCAGTCGCCGGCCGTGGCGGCCGAGAACGCGAGGCTCGCGACTCCGCCCTCAGACGGCACCAGGAACTCCGTGTCGGCGACGGGCATCGTCCACCGGCTGCTCACCGCGCGCAGGTTGTCGAGCACGAGGGAGCCGGTGGCGGACTGCTCGCCGTTGCGCACGACGAAGAAGCCGGTCAGCGTCAGCGGCATGTCCAGCACGGAATCGGCGTTGCCGCCCTCGGCGAGCACCGGGTCCTGGGTGAGGTCGATGGGCACCGTGGTCCAGGTGGTCTGCCGCATCGCGTCCATCCGGTAGGTGAACGCCTCGCCGCTCGCGTCGGCGACGCGGAGGTAGACCGTGTTGTAGCTGCCGTCGCCCTTGAGGTCGACCTTCAGCCCCGTGACCGGGCCGGTGGCGACGTCGAGCGGAGCGGTGCGGGTGATGCCGGCCATGCCGTCGGTGAGGTCGTAGTCGACGGCGAGCGCGTCGGTGCCCTCGGTGCTGGTCGCGCCGCCCTTCGCCTCGGCGGCGGAGGCGCGGCGCAGGGTGGCGGATCCGGTGGCCACTCCCCAGCCGGCGTCTCCGCCGTCGAAGGCCTCGACCACCGAGGTCGCGTCGGGGTCGTCGGCCGCGGCCAGGGTCAGCAGGAACGGGACGCCGGTGGTCGTCGCGGCGCCGAGGGAGCCGTCGGCCGAGTCGTCCTGGCGGAGCACCGCGCGCACGTCGCCGGTCATCGCGGCTCCGGAGTCGTCGCGTCCGTCCCAGTCGACGGCGACGGGGCCCGCCGCGGCGGCCGTGCCGGTGAGGGTGCGCGAGAGGCCGGCGGCGTCCGCGAGACGCAGCTCCCAGTCGCCGGCCGCGCCGGCGTCGAACGAGAGCGCGGAGCTCTGCCCGGCGGCGAGATACGTCGACGCGGCGACGGGGAGGGTCCAGCCGGTGGTGTCCGCGCGCAGATCGTCGAGGGCGAAGGTGCCCGCGGGCGGCTGCTCGCCGTTGCGGACCACGAGGACGCCGGCGACGGTGAGCGGCGCGTCCATGACTCCGTTGCCGTCGCCGCCGTCGCGGGCCGCCGGCTCCGCAGTCAGGTCCACGGTGAGCGTCTGCCACTGGGTCGAGCGCATCGCGTCGACGCGGTGGACGAAGGTCTCGCCGCTCGTGTCGCGGATCCGCAGGTAGACCGTGTTGTACGAGCCGTCGCCGCGGAGGTCGACGGTCAGGGCCGAGGCCGGAGCGGGGACGACGGGCGCCTCCAGCGGCTCGAAGCCGAGCTCGGCGAGCCCTCCGGTCACGTCGTACGAGACCTCGAGCGACGAGTCGCCCTCCGTGCTGTCGTCGGAGACGGCCGTGGAGGCCGTGCCGGTCACGGCCGTGAGCGCGGGCGAGCCGCTCTCGAAGCCCGTGACGGGAGTGGTGCCGGGAGCCGCGGCCAGCGCGGTGCTCGGCACCGTGAGCAGGCCCGCGACGAGAGCGGCGGTGACGAGGAGGACGGTTCGGGCACGGGACATGGGGCACTCCGCTGGGCGTCGGATCGAGGATCGAACGCTCGCCTGGGGGTGGTGGCGAGCCGGTCGCATCGACGACCTGCGCGTCACGCTAGGACCGGCTGAGGGGCTCCGAGGGGGCGCAGAGGAAAGCTCGATTCAGCCGCACTCGAAGAGGGGTGGCGGGCCGAGGCGGATCCCCTCGGGCGATATCACGAGGGCCGATCCGCGCGCCAGCCCTCGCAGAGAGGGCAGACGGGGTGCTGAGGGGAACGCTATCGGGTGCGGCGCCGGAACGCACGCATTCCTTCGTGCGAATGCTCTCAGGTCCAGTCGAGGGCGGAGCGCTCGGCCCAGTAGCCGGCCGGATCCACGGCGAGCGCCGGGAGGTCCGCGAGCTCCAGGGGCCGCGCGCGCAGGTTGGCCCGCAGCTGCTCCGGAGTCGCCGCGCCGCTCAGCACGACGTCGGCCCAGGGCTGCGCGAGGGCGGCCCCCAGGGCGACGGCGTCCGGCGCGGCACCGGCGTGCTCGATCGGGTGCGCGACGAGTCTCCCGTTGGCGAGGGCCTCCTTGACCACCACCAGCCAGCCGTCGTCGTGCGCCGCGGCGAGCGCCGGGCCCGCGGACTGCTCGAGCGGGTTCCAGGTGCTCTGGACCGCGCTGAACGGCGACTCCGGGATCGCGCGGGCGAGCTCGATCACGCGCGCCTGCTCGGGGCCGCTCGTCGAGAGGCCGACGCGCACTCCGGAGCCCGCGAGGCCGCGCAGGCGGTCCAGCAGCGGGCGGTCGGTGAGGGCCGGGCTCACGGGAGTGATCGAGTGGACGAGGTAGGAGTCGGGCGCCGAGCCGAGCGCGTCGAGCGTGAGCGGCCACTGCCGGTCGAGCATCGCGACCGAGTGCTCCTTGCGCTCGTGGACCGGCGCGTCCATCGCCCACCCGCCGACGTACTCGTAGCCCCACTTCGACTCGATCGTGAGCTCCGCCCGCCGCTCCGGATGCCGGGCGAGCCAGCCGCCGAGGAACTCCTCCGCCCGCCCGTAGGAGCGCGCGGCGTCGAGGAAGCGGACGCCGGCGTCCCACGCCGCGTCGAGCAGCAGGTGCGTGCGCTCGCGCAGCGCGTCGACGCTCCGCTCGGCGGCGGGGCCGAGGTCGTCGTCGCGCCCGGCCGTGATGTACGCCGGCCGGCCCACGGCCGCCAGCCCGATCCCGAAGCGCTGCATCCCGCCCACGGTACGCCCGTCCCGGAGCCGCGGCAGCCGCTAGCGTCGAGCGGTGACCTCCGCCCTCGACCGCAGCATCCTCCGGCTCGCCGTCCCAGCGCTGGGCTCGCTGGTCGCCGAGCCGCTGTTCCTGCTCACCGACTCCGCCCTGGTGGGCCACCTCGGCGCCGTCCCGCTCGCCGGGCTCGCGCTGGGCGGCACGGTGCTGCAGACCATCGTCGGCCTGATGGTCTTCCTCGCGTACAGCACCACTCCGCGGGTGGGCCGGGCCCTCGGCGAGGGCGACGAGCGGAGGGCCGTGGCGGCCGGGATCGACGGCGGCTGGCTGGCCCTGCTCCTGGGCGCGGGCATCGCGGTGGCGGGCGCGCTGGCCGCTCCGGCCGTCGTGGCGCTCTTCGGCGCGGAGCCGGCGGTGGCCGAGGCGGGCGTGCGGTACCTGGCGGTGAGCATGGCCGGGATCCCCGCCATGCTCGGCGTCTTCGCGCTCACCGGGCTCCTCCGCGGCTTCCAGGACACCCGCACTCCGCTGGTGATCGCAGCCGGCGGATCCGCCCTCAACGCCGCTCTCAACGCCGTGCTGATCTACCCGGCCGGCCTGGGGATAACCGGCTCCGCGCTGGGGACGGTGATCGCGCAGTGGGCCATGCTCGCGGCCTACGCGGGAGTCGCGCTGCGGCTCGCCCGGCGGGTCGGCGCACCGCTGCGGCCGCACCTCGCGGGCCTGACCTCCTCCGCGGGATCCGGCGGCTGGATGCTGCTGCGCACCGCGAGCCTCCGCGCGGCGATCCTGCTCGCGGTCGCGACCGCCACCTCGCTCGGGGCGGAGGAGCTGGGCGCCTTCCAGGTGGCGATGACGCTGTTCTCGACGGTCGCCTTCGCCCTCGACGCGGTGGCGATCGCCGCGCAGGCCCTGCTCGGCCGCCTCCTCGGCGCGGGCGACGCCGCGCAGGCGCGTGCGGTCACGAAACGCTGCGTGACCTGGGGAATCGGCGCCGGCGTGGTGCTCGGAGCGCTGGTCACCGGTCTGAGTGGTGTCCTGCCGTACGTCTTCTCCAGCGACCAGGAGGTGCTGCGGCTGCTGCCCGCGGCGATCGCGGTCGTGGGCCTCACCGCCCCGCTGGGCGGCTACGTCTTCGTGCTCGACGGCGTGCTGATCGGTGCCGGCGACGGCCGCTACCTGGCGTTCAGCGGCCTGTCGAACCTCGCCGTCTTCGTCCCGCTCGCCCTGCTCGCGCCCGCCGCGCCCGCCGAATGGCGCCTCCTCGCGCTCTGGCTCGCCTTCGCCGTGGGCTTCCTCGGCGCCCGCGCGATCACCCTCGGCCTCCGGGTCCGCAGCGACGTCTGGCTCCGCTGACCCTGCCCTCCCCCCTGTGGAGAAACCTGTGGACAACTCCGCTCAGCGCGGCGGAGCGCTCGTGTTCCCGCGGTGGAAGACGGCGTGGAAGCAGACCGCCTCCGCCTCCTCGTCGGCGAGGAGAGCGACCGCCGCCCGACCCGCCGCGCGGCCCTTCTCGACCGCCGGCTGCGCCATCGTCGTCAGGTCGTACTCGGCCGCCAGCCCGGGCACCTGGACGCCGTCGAAGCCGACCACCGAGAGGTCCTCGGGCACGCGCAGCCCGCGCTCCTCGGCCGCGAGGATCACGCCCGCGGCGAGCAGGTCGCTCTGCGCGACGACCGCGGTCGGCCGCTCCGCCCCCTCGAGCAGAGTGCGCCCCGCGGCGACCCCCTCGTCGACCGAGCTGGCGGCGGCCGCGACGACCGACGCCTCCGGGAAGACGTCCTGCACGCCCAGAAGGCGGTCGACCGGAGTGATGCTGGGGCTCGCGCGCCAGCCGGCCGGGATCGCGCCGCGGCGGCGGTCCTTCGCGAACGGGAGCGAGACCACCGCGACCCGCTCGTGGCCGAGGTCGCGGAGGTGCTCGGCCAGAGTGCGGCTGGCCTCGCGGTTGTCGAGCGAGATCACGGCGCCGCCCAGCTCCGAGAGGCCCTCGACCACGACGACCGGCACTCCCCGGCGGCGGAGCACGGCGACGGAGTCGTCGACCGACGGGCTGCAGCCGACCAGGATCATCGCGTCGACCGGGGCGGTCGCCAGCAGGCCCGCGCCGTCGCCCGTCTCGGTGAGCAGCAGGATCCCGGCGTCGACCCCGCCGAGCACGTCGGCGATCCCGTCGAGCATGGCGATCTTGATCGGGTCGCGGAACGCGTGCAGCATCCGCTCGTCCACGACGACCCCGACGATCCCCGAGCGGCCGCGGCGGAGCGAGCGCGCCCGCGGGTCGGGGCCGGCGTAGTCGAGCTCGGACGCCGCGCGCAGCACCCGCTCCTTCGTGGCCTCCGAGACGGGGCCGGAGCCACTGAAGACCAGCGAGGCGGTGGAGGGCGACACTCCGGCCCGGCTCGCGACGCGGGCGAGCGTCGGCCGGGGGCTCTTGCGGGGTTCCACGTTCCTCCTCGTGGGGGCGGCGCGCTCGTCGTCGGTTGACCGTCCCCGGGGTTCCGGATAGCTTAGACCGGCTCGCTTCGAATCGATTCGACCGTGCCTCTCGATCCGGTGTCCGGATCCCGCCCGCACCAGGAGAACCGCCATGACCTCGACGTCCGCGCTCACGCGCCCGCAGCTGGTCGCCTGGCGCAACGCCGTCTTCACGATCTTCGTCCTCAGCGGGATCTCGATCGCCACCTGGGTCTCGCGCACCCCCGCCATCCGCGACGAGCTCCAGCTCTCGACCGCCGGAGTGGGCCTGCTGATCCTCTCGATGTCGATCGGCGCGATCGTCGGACTCGCGTTCTCGACGCCGGTCATGGGCGCGATCGGCGCCCGGCGCGGCATGGCGCTCGGCCTCACCGTCTCGGCGGCGGGCCTCGCGGTGCTGGGCGTCTCGGCCGACGTCATCGGCGTCCTCCCCGCCGCCTTCGCCGGCATGGCGATGCTCGGCTTCGGCAACGGAGCGGTCGACGTGATGATGAACGTCGAGGGAGCGGCCAACGAGAAGGCCTTCGGCAAGACGCTCCTGCCGCTGTTCCACGCCTTCTTCAGCCTCGGCACCGTGGCCGGCGCGCTGATCGGCGCGGGCGCCTCCGCCCTCGCCGTCCCCGTCGCCGTCCACCTCGGCGCGATCGCCGTGGTGATCGCCGTGACCGCGGTGATCGCGATCCGCTTCGTCCCGGTCCGCGAGGAGCTCGACACCTCCGGCGCGGCGACCACGGTGAAGCCGCCGGTCCGCGAGCGCGTCGCCGCCTCCCTCGGCGTCTGGCGCGACGGCCGCCTCGTCCTCATCGGCCTGATCATGCTGGGCATGGCCTTCGCCGAGGGCTCCGCGAACGACTGGCTGACTCTCGCGATGGTCGACGGCCACGGCACCGACAAGACCACCGCCGCCGTCGTGTTCGGCGTGTTCGTCGCCGCCATGACCGTCGGACGCGTGATCGGCGGGCCCGTGCTCGACCGCTTCGGCCGCGTCCCGGTGCTGCGCGCCTCCGCCGGGCTGGCGATCGTCGGCATCCTGCTGTTCATCCTCGCCCCGGTCGACGCGCTCGTCGTCGTCGGCGCGGTCGCCTGGGGCCTGGGCTGCTCGCTCGGCTTCCCGGTGGGCATGTCTGCCGCGGCGGAGGGACCGCACTCGGCCGCCCGCGTCAGCGCGGTGGCGATGCTCGGCTACGTCGCGTTCCTGGTCGGACCGCCGGCGATCGGCTTCCTCGGCGAGCACTACGGCCTGCTGAACGCCCTCTTCCTGGTGCTGGCCCTGGTGGTCGTGGCCGGGCTCGCCTCCCCCGCCGCCCGCAGCCGGCGGAGCTGACCGCCGCGCTCCACCCGCCTCCGCAAGCCCCCGTGGGGCCGAGGCGCCCCGGCGCGCCTCCCCCTAGGCTTCCCAGCACGACGGCGGAGGGGGAGCGGATGCGGTATCGAGCGCGCGACGGCGCCCTGCTCCACGTCGACGAGCACGGAGCCGGTCAGGGGCGGCCCTTGGTGGTCGTTCCCGGCGAGCCGGAGCGCCACCCCTCCTACCTCGGCTCGTTCGCCTCGATCGCCTGCACGCGCCGCGTCCTCGTGCTGCACCCGCGCGGAGTGGGCGGCTCCGCGGAGCTGCCTCCCGCTCCCCCGGCCACGACGGCCGCCGACGTGGAGGACCTGCGCCGCCACCTCGGCGTCGACGAGCTCGATCTGGCCGCGCACGACTCCGGATGCCGCGCCGTTCTGCTCGCCGCTGTGGACGCGCCCGAGCGCGTCGCCCACCTGCTCCTGATCGCCCCGGGCACCGCCTGGCTCGGGATCGACGACCGGGCTCCCGGCCCCCGCGCGGAGCACACGGCTCCCGCGGGCTCCCACGGCACCGCGGCGATCCGCGACGCTCTGCAGCGCCTCGACTGCCCCGCGGTCGTCCTCGGCGGTGAGGACGACCCGGTGACCGGCGTCGCCGCCCTCGAGGCGCTCACCGCGCTCCTGCCGCAGGCGAGCCTGGCCGTCATCGAGTCGAGCGGCCACCACCCGTGGGCGGAGGCGCCGGCCGAGTTCGCCGTCGCGCTGCGCGCCGCGCTCTCGGTGCCGCCGCCCGCTCCTCCGCTCGGCCGCCGGCCTCCCGTCGCCGCGCGCTGAGCCGGGAGCCCGCCGGAGCCGCGCCGTCTATCCTCGACGGGTGCGTCTCGTCATCGCGCGCTGCTCCGTCGACTACACCGGCCGTCTCAGCGCCCACCTCCCGCTCGCCACCCGCCTCCTGCTCGTCAAGGCCGACGGGAGCGTCCTCATCCACTCCGACGGCGGCTCCTACAAGCCGCTGAACTGGATGAGCCCGCCCTGCACGCTGATCACGGGCGAGCCCGACGAGGAGGCGCGTGCCGCGGGAGTCGCACAGCAGTGGACCGTCGCGCACCGCAAGACCGGCGACGCTCTCGTCGTCTCGATCCACGAGGTGCTGCACGATTCGGCGCACGAGCTCGGCGTCGATCCGGGACTCGTGAAGGACGGAGTGGAGTCGCATCTCCAGCGCCTTCTCGCCGAGCAGATCGGCCTCCTCGGAGAGGGGCACACTCTCGTGCGGCGCGAGTACATGACCGCGATCGGCCCGGTCGACATCCTCGCCCGCGATTCCTCGGGAGCCGCCGTCGCCGTCGAGATCAAGCGCCGCGGCGAGATCGACGGAGTGGAGCAGCTCACCCGCTATCTCGAGCTGATGAATCGCGATCCGCACCTCTTCCCGGTGACGGGAGTCTTCGCGGCTCAGGAGATCAAGCCGCAGGCGCGGACCCTCGCCGAGGACCGCGGAATCCGCTGCGTCGTGCTCGACTACGAGGCCATGCGCGGCACCGACGACTCGCACACGCGCCTGTTCTGACGGGCTCGGCGACAGGCACGCCGAAGGCCCCCGCGATCGGATCACGGGGGCCTTCCGCTCACCGGGCGCGAGGCCCGGGAGCGCGGCGTCTCACCGGGCCGGGGCCCGGCGGCCGCTACTTGTGGGCGGCCTGGTAGGCGGCCTGGACCTCGGAGGGGATGCGTCCGCGGTCGGAGACGGGGTGGCCGTTGGCGTTCGCCCACTCGCGGATGGCCTTGAGCTGCTTGGGGTCGCTCTTGGAGGCGGTGGCGACGCTCGTGGCGGCCGCGGGGCGCGAGCCGACGCGGCGGGCGCTCGAGACGAACTTCTCGAGGGCCGAGTGGAGCTCGGCGATGTTGTCGGGGCCGAGATCGATCTCGTAGTTGGCGCCCTCGATGCTGAAGCGGACGGTACCGCCGTCACCGGAATCGATAGGGGTTCCGTCGATATCGTCGACAAGCGTGATCTTCTGGGCCACTTTTCCTCCTGGAGTTCGTGGGACCGGACTGTCTCGACCCGGACCGGGAGAGACATTACCCCTTTTCACAATCGTGTGCGCCATGAATGGCGCCATTCGTCGCTTTCTCGCGCCATGTCGAGGGGACATGTTCAGGATAAGCGGAGGCAATCACGACGGAATCGAGCTCTTCGCCATCAGCCGTCGAATAGAGGACACGGTGTCCGTACGCGGCCGTAACGATTCCGGACACCGATCGCGCGCATTCCCGGGAACCGGTCCCGGCGATTCCGATCACGCCCCGGTCTTCGTTAGCGTGGAGTCATGGCACGACGAGGCGGACCCCCTGCACGCCCGGCGCGACCCGGTCCGTACCGCAATGCCCGGGCCCGGGACGCACTGGAGGCGCTCGTCGCCGCTCCCACCGCCGAGGCCGTCGACCGGCTGCTCGAGGCCTGCCTCGACGGCTCCCTCGTGGTCGACGTCACGGGATCCCGGCCCGGAGGCGTGCCGCACGTCCGCACCGTCGCGACGACCACCGGCGAGCAGGTCCTGCCGCTGTTCACCTCCACGGACGAGGTGCGCACCGCGGTCCCCCGGCAGCAGCATCCGCGGGTGCAGATGCTGGTCCTCCCCGGGCGCGAGGCCTTCGCGCTGATCCGCACCGCCGACTTCGTCGCCGTGCAGCTCGACCCCGGCTCGATCGCCCAGGTCGTCACCCGTTCGTTCGTCGAACGGGCTCTGGACGCCGAACGGCCGTAGAGTGTGGCCCCCGGCGGGGCAGCGCCGGCGTCACCCCGTCCTCCGAGGTCAGGAGCCCGCCATGTCCGACACGACCCTCGCCGCCACCGGCCTCGACGCGCGCGCCGGCACCTGGTCCTGCATCCTGTTCGACCTCGACGGCACGATCACCGACTCGGCCCCCGGGATCACCGGGACGCTCGTCGAGACCTTCGTCGAGCTGGGCCGCCCCGTGCCCGCTCCGGCCGAGCTGCTGGCCTACGTCGGCCCTCCCCTGCTCGAGGCGTTCCGCGAGCTCGGCGGGATGACCGTCGAGGAGGCGCAGGCCGCGCTCATGGTCTACCGCCGCCGCTACAACGCGGGCGGGCTCTTCGACTCCTCGGTCTACCCGGGGCTGCCCGAGGTGCTGGCGCGCATCGCCGAGGCCGGCGTGCCGCTCTCGCTCGCGACCTCCAAGCCGGAGTCGGCCGCCACGCGCATCCTCGAGCACTACGGGCTGGCGCAGTACTTCACCGTGATCTGCGGCGCCTCCGAGGACGAGGTCCGCAGCGCCAAGGCCGACGTCGTGGAGGAGGCGCTGCGCCGGCTCCGCGAGCTCGGCGTCGACCTCTCGGCGCCGGTGATGGTCGGCGACCGCGAGCACGACGTGCAGGGCGCCGCCGCCCACGGCGTGCCGACGATCATGGTCGAGTGGGGCTACGGATCGCCGCTCGAGGCGGTCGGGACGATCGCGCTGGTGTCCGGTGCCGAGGAGCTCGCGGACCTCCTGCTCCCGTGACCTGCGTACGATGAGGGCATGACTGGTCTGGGCGTCGTCCTCTCGTTCGTGCTGTTCCTCGGCGGGATCCTCGTTCTCGGCAACTCGTTCCTGCTGCCCGACATCGCCGGATTCCTCTTCGTCGGCGGCATCCTGATGATCTCGGGATCGCTCGCGGTCGCGTTCCACGTCCTGCCGAAGTCGCAGTAGCCGGGTCGCGACCGGCCGGGCGGCCGCCCCGGCGGCCCGCCGCTCCACTCAGCCCAGCGTGCTCGCGTCGAGGTTGACGACGGCGTCGATGTACACGGCCTCGCCGGCCCCGGCGATCCTCGGGTTCATCCGGAGCAGCTGCTGCACCGGTATCCCGAAGCGCTGCGCGATGTCGAAGAACGTGTCGCCCTGCACCACGGTGTAGCTCACGATGTCGCCCTCGCCGTCGCGGGTCGGCTCGCCGTTCGCCCCGGGGACCGCGCCGTTGTCGACGGCGAAGGCCGTCTCGGGGATGTCCGGTGTCGCGTTCGGCGTGAAGGTGACCGTCGCCTCGGGGACCGGCGCGAAGACCGTGGCCGTCGACTGCGGGAGCGCCGCCGTGACGGTCGGGTCCGGCACCGGGGTCGGCGTCGCCGTGGCGAACACGGTGACCGTGACCGTGGGAGCCGGAGCGGGCGCCGAGCACCCCGCGAGCGCGAGCACCCCGGCCAGTGCCGTCGCTCCGATGACCGTCCTGCGCATGTCCCCCGCCCTCCGCGCGCCCCGCGGCGCCTGCTCCACCCTAGGAGACGCACGCGGCTGCGGACCGCGTCAGGACGGGGGCTCGGTGAGCAGGCGCAGCCCGCCGCCGCTGTTCGCCGCGTCCATCAGGAGCTCGACCCAGGTCGGGTTGATCGTGGGCTGGCGGCTCCCCGCGAAGTGGAACTGCAGGGCGATGTTGGGGTTCATCCAGAAGGAGTGGCGGCCGCGCGCCCCCTCGGGCATGGAGTCGAGGGTGAGGCTGAAGCGCTCGTCGCGGCGGAATTTCGCGTAGATCACGATCTGGAGGTGGGCCAGGGTCCGGTCCTCGATCTCGATGACGGCGGGAGGAGTGCCGTAGAGGAATTGACCCATGCCGCCAGACTATAGGCCCCTCGGCTTATTACTAGTCCGTCTAGCTATTTCGCTGCGGAGGGTTCCGCTCGGCCCGCGTCGTCCGTATCGTGCCCGTCGCCGTGCTCCGCGTCGATCTCGTCGACGGCCGCGCTCATCCGGCGGAGGAAGTTGACGACGACCTCGGCCTCGGGGGCGTCCAGGTCCTCGGCGATCGCGAGCATCCGGCGGTGCATCTCCTGGAGCGTCGCGCGCACCTCGTCGTCGCTGTCGACCGTCGCCTCCACGACGATCCCGCGTCGGTCGGTCGGGTTGGGCTTGCGCACGAGGTGGCCGCTGCGGACCAGGCGGTCGATGAGGACCGTGGTCGACGCGGAGGAGATGGAGAGGTGCGACGCCAGGTCCTTGCCGGTCACCAGCTCGCCCTTGCGCTGCTGGCGGAGCAGGTACTGGATGGCGATCAGGTCCGTCTCGCCCATCGCCATCCGCTCGCGCGTGCGGCGGCGCATCGAGACCTCGGAGACGCGGTACGTGCGCATGGCGCTCAGCACCTCGACAGCGCGGCGGGTGGACGACTCGTCCGGGTACCAGTACCCGGCGCCGCTCCGCAGGCTCGTGTCGCTCATCAGAACATTCTAGACCGGCTGATCACCAGACCGTCTAGCGAGTCGCCCGCGCCTACGCTGGACCGGTGACCGCCACCCTCGTCGCCAAGGGCCTCTCCGGAGGCTATGCGCACCGCACCCTGTTCGACGGACTCGACCTGACGGTCGCCCCCGGGGACGTGGTGGGCGTCGTGGGGGCGAACGGAGCCGGCAAGTCGACACTCCTGCGCATCCTCGCCGGCGAGACGGCCCCGCTCGAGGGCTCCGTCGTGCTCTCGCCGGGCGACGCGTTCGTCGGCTGGCTGCCGCAGGAGCACGAGCGCCGCGAGGGCGAGACCGTCGCCGGGTACATCGCACGCCGCACCGGCTGCGCCGAGGCCTCCGCCGAGCTCGACGCCGCCGCCTCCGCGCTGGCCGACCCCGATCCCGACGGCTCGATCGCCGACCGCTACGCCCTCGCGCTCGACCGCTGGCTCGCGAGCGGAGCAGCCGATCTCGACGAGCGCACCCCGGTCGTCCTGGCCGACCTGGGCCTGTCGCTCGGCGCCGCGGCGGCCTCCTCGACGATGACCTCCCTCTCCGGCGGGCAGGCGGCGCGGGTGGGCCTCGCGGCGCTGCTGCTCTCGCGCTTCGACGTGGTGCTGCTCGACGAGCCGACCAACGACCTCGACCTCGACGGCCTGGAGCGCCTGGAGGCCTTCGTCCGCGGACTCCGCGGCGGCGCGGTGCTCGTCAGCCACGACCGCGAGTTCCTCGCCCGCAGCGTCACCCGCGTGCTCGAGCTCGACCTCGCGCAGGGCACCAACCGGGTCTACGGAGGCGGCTACGACGCCTTCCTGGAGGAGCGCGAGACCGCGCGCCGCCAGCGCCGCGAGAAGTACGAGGACTTCGCCGAGCAGAAGGCCGACCTGGTCTCCCGCGCCCGTACCCAGCGGGAGTGGTCGAGCCAGGGCGTGCGCAACGCGATGAAGAAGGCCCCCGACAACGACAAGATCCGCCGCAAGGCCTCGGTGGAGTCGAGCGAGAAGCAGGCGCAGAAGGTGCGCCAGATGGAGAGCCGGATCGCGAGGCTCGAGGAGGTCGAGGAGCCGCGCAAGGAGTGGCAGCTCGCCTTCACGATCGGCAGCGCCCCGCGCTCGAGCTCGGTCGTCTCGACGCTGAACGGCGCGGTCGCCCGCCGCGGCTCCTTCACGCTCGGGCCGGTGTCGCTCCAGGTCGACGCGGGCGACCGGATCGGCATCACCGGGCCCAACGGCGCCGGCAAGTCGACGCTGCTGTCGCTCCTCCTCGGCCGCGCAGAGCCGGAGGAGGGCGGCGCCTCACTCGGCGCGAGCGTCGCGATCGGCGAGATCGACCAGGCCCGCGGGATGCTCGCCGCCGAGGTGCCGCTCGCGGACGCGTTCGAGGCGCTGGTGCCCGAGTGGCCGACGGCCGAGGTGCGCACGCTCCTGGCGAAGTTCGGGCTGAAGGCCGACCACGTCGGCCGCCGCGTCGGCGAGCTCTCGCCGGGCGAGCGGACGCGGGCCGCCCTGGCGCTCCTGCAGGCCCGCGGCACGAACCTGCTGGTGCTCGACGAGCCGACGAACCACCTCGACCTCGTCGCCATCGAGCAGCTGGAGGAGGCGCTCGAGGCGTACGAGGGCACGCTGCTGCTGGTCACCCACGACCGGCGGATGCTCGAGACGGTGCAGCTGACGCGGCACTGGCACGTCGAGGCGGGCGTCGTCACCGAGGCGTGACGCCCGCCGCGGCATCAGTCGCCGGAGGCGCGGGCCGCCTCGTCCTCGCGCCAGCCGGCCTCCTTCTGCACGTACTCGTTGTCGGCGAAGTCCGCGAAGTCGCTCTCGTCGGTGATCCGGCGCACTTCGAGACGGTTGCCGGGCACCAGGGGGCAGCGCAGCGCCCACTCGCGGGCCTGCTCCTTGGAGTCGACCCCGATGATCCAGAAGCCGTTGAACAGCGACTCCGTCGGGCCGTAGGCGCCGTCGACGACGGTCGGCGGCTCGGAGGAGAAGTCGACCACGAAGCCGGAGGAGGCGACGTCGTCGGCCAGGCCGTCGCCCGAGAGCAGCACGCCCGCCTCGATCATGGCCTCGTTGTACTGACCCATCCGGGTGATGATCTCGTCGAACGGGATCGCGGCGTAGGCCTCCTTCGCCGCATCGGTCGCGCGCATGATCAGCATGTACTTCATCGGGTCTCCCTGGGGGTCGGTGCGCGGGGGCGCTGGGCCCACTCTGGCCCATCCGGGGCACCGGCGGAACGGCGGATCCCGAGCGTCTCCGCCGCGGGGGCGAGCGCGGAGCGGCGGACCTTGCCCGCGTCGCTCCGGACGGGCTCGTGCACGATCCGGAGAGCCCGGAGGCGCCGCTCGGCGCCCAGCTCGGCGTTCGCCCGAGCGAGCAGGCCGGCCGGGTCCGCGTCCGCCTCGCCCACGTCGACGACCGCCTCCACCGCCTGCCCCAGCTCCGCGTCCGGCACGCCGAAGGCGACCGCCCCGCGGACTCCGGGCAGTGCCTCCAGCACCCGCTCGACCTCCGCCGGCCAGACGCTCACTCCGCCCCGGAGGATCAGGTCGTCGGCGCGGTCGACCACCCAGAGCCACCCGTCCCCGTCGACGCGGCCGACGTCGCCGAGGGTGTCCCAGCCCTCCTCCGTCCGCCGCGAGCCGGCGCCGAGGTAGCGGTAGGCGGGGGCCTCCCCGCGGTGCAGCCAGATGCGGCCGAGCTCGCCGGTCGGAGCCTCCGTGCCGTCCTCCCGCAGAATGCGGAGCGTCGTCCCGCCGATCGGCCGCCCGACACTGCCCGGACGCTCCAGCCACTCCCGCCCCGTGATCATCGTCAGCCCGTTCGACTCGCTGCCCGCGTAGACCTCGACCACCCGCTCCGGCCCGAGCCAGCCGATCAGCGCCCGCTTGTCGGCGGGCGCGCAGGGCGCTCCGAGGTGCAGCACCGTCGCGAGTGAGGACACGTCCGTCCTCGACCGCTCGGGCGCGGCCATCAGGCGGCGGATCGTGGTCGGGACGAGCAGGGTCCAGGTCACGCGGTGCTCCTCGATCGCCGCGAGGACCCGGGCGGCGTCGAATCGCGGCAGCAGCACCAGGCGCTGCCCGGTCATCAGCCCGCGGAAGGAGTAGGTGAAGGTCGCCGAGTGCATCAGCGGACCGCTCACCAGCTGCACGCCCTCGCGCGGCAGGAACGGCGCGACCGGCGCCTCCGGGTCCAGCAGCGCCGGGCCCGCGGCGAGCACCACCTTCGGCCGCCCGGTGCTGCCAGAGGAGGTGGGCGCCTTCCAGGACGAGGCCCACCGGTCCTCGAGCGGGCCGGCCGGCACCTCCGGCCCGGGCCGCCAGTCGCCCGCGCGCCACGGGACGGCGGCGGAGGAGGAGGCGGGTGCGCCGATGACGAGCGCCGGCCGCGCGATCCGCTCCACCTCGGCGCGCTCCGCCGCCGACAGCCCGGTCGAGACCGGCTGCGGCACGGCGCCCGCCTTCCAGATCGCCGCGCAGACGACGAGCGCGTCCAGCGAGTTCGGAAGCGAGACGGTGACGAGGTCGTCGGTCCGGACGCCGAGCTCGCGGTAGGCGCGGGCGAGGCGGGCGCTCTCGCGGTCCAGCTCCCCCGCCGTCAGCGCGCCCTCGTCCGCCACGGCGACGATCCGGTCGGGATCGGCGTCGGCGAGGCCGGTGACGATGCGCGAGATCGACCGGCGGGTCACCGGCGGCGTCCGATCGTGTCCACGCTGCAGGACGGAGTCATCCGGGGGCGCCCGCTCTCGCGGATCCCGGCCCGTCCGGAGGAGTGCCTCCCGAGTCCTGGACCGAGCCGTCGAGCACGCGCTCGTAGAACCGCAGGTGCGCGGCCGCGACGTCGTCCCAGGAGTGCGAGGCGGCCAGGGCCCGGCCGTCCGGCGAGGGCAGCGTCAGGGCCTCCTCCAGTGCGTCGGCGAAGGAAGCGGGGTCCCGCCCGTAGCGGACCGCGTCCCCGAACACCTCGCGGATCACCGGCAGCTCCCGCGCCACGACCGGCACCCCCGCGGCGAGCGCCTCCATCGCCGCCAGCCCGAACCCCTCCTTCACCGAGACGAAGCCCAGCGCGGAGGCGCCGGCGACGAGCGGAGCGAGCCTCTCCTCCGCAACGGCGCCGAGGATCACCGGGGCGACCCCGAGCTCGAGAGCCCTCCGGTCGAAGGCGGCCCGGTACTCGCGGTAGTCGAACAGGGTCTCGCCGCCGCCGAGCACCAGCGCGACGTCGTGGCCGCGCTCGCGCAGCAGAGCCCACGCCTCGAGCAGCTCGATGCTGCCCTTCCGCGGCTCGATGCCGCCGAGGGCGAGGAGGTACGGGCCGAGCTCGGCGCGCCAGGCCCCGGTGAGCGGATCGTCGACGGCGGCCGCGAACCGCGCCGCGTCGACACCGTTCGGGATCACGTCGGGCAGCAGCCCCCAGCCCGCGCGCACCTCCTCGGCGACGGCGGCGGACACGCACAGCCGGGCCCGGGGGAGCCGGACGGCGCGGTCGTGGCAGGCCCGCAGCTCCGGGGTGGTGAAGTCGTCCAGGTGGTGGATCGTGCGGATCGGCGCGAGTCCAGCGGCGAGTGCCGCATTGGCCGAGATGCAGTCCTGCGCGTGGACGACCGCGGCGTCCTCACCCCGCAGGGCCTCGGCCATCGCCGCGATGGACCGCACGATGCGGGCGCCGACCGGCTCGCCCTCGCGGTGCGGGAAGGGCACCACCCGCACGCTCACGGACGGATCGACGGGGCGGAAGAAGGAGGCGTCGCCGCCTCGGGCGAGGGTGTGCACCGTGACGTCGTGTCCGGCGCGCGCGAGCGCCTCAGCGAGGGCGAGGGTGTGCACCACCCCGCCGCGCGGCCGGGTGGAGTAGGTCAGCAGGCGGATCCGCATCTCAGCTCCGGTAGGCGTGCTCCGCGCGGTCGCGGAGGTGGTGCATCGTGCGGCGGGCGCGGGCGACGGAGCCGGCGACGTCGGCGGAGGCGAGCGCGAGCCCGCCCTTCGCCCAGGTCTTCGCGACGATCTCTCCCGCCGGGTCCACGACCTTCGCCTGCCCGAGGAACCGCAGGCCGCCGAGCACGCCGGTCTGGTTCGAGGAGACGAGGTAGACCTGGTTCTCGGCGGCGCGGGCGCAGTCGTAGAGATCGAACAGGTGGGCCTGGCGGTCGTTGCGGATCCGGTCGGAGCGGTCGGTCACGCTCGCGGGCCACGCGCTGAGGCAGGCCAGCACCTCCGCGCCGTCCAGGGCCAGCGAACGCGAGGACTCCGGGAAGGTCTTGTCGAAGTCGATCAGCATCCCCATCCTCCCGATCGGCGAGTCGAAGGCGGCGAAGCCGCTGCCCGGCAGGTACGCCTCGGACTCGCCCAGCGGCAGGTGGACCTTGCGGTGCGTGCCGATCACGCGCCCGCCGTGCACGCAGACCGCTGTGTCGTAGCGGAGCTCGCGCCCGCCCTCGAGCGCCCGCTCCGCGATCCCGAAGCACACGGTGAGATCGCCCGCCAGCTCGGCCACGCGGGCGACCTCCGGCCCGTCGAGCTCGAGGCTCGGCGGCAGGTCCGGCCCGGGGTGCTGGAGGTCGAGCAGGTAGCCGCCGAGGGTCGCGTCCGGGAGCACCAGCAGGTCGACCGAGCGCTCGCGCGCGTGGGCGATGATGCCGGCGAGCTTGGCGAGGGTGCGGTCGATGTCGCGACCGAAGTGCGCTGCGACCGCACCCATCACCGTCTCCGTCATGCGAGGAGGCTATCCGGCGAGATCCGGCTCGCGCTCCCGCGTGAAGCGCCCCGCCTCGCGCACGCGCCGGACCTCCTCCGCCAGGTGCCCCGCGTCGCGGGCGATCGCCTCGAAGCGGCCGGACCCCCAGGTGTGCAGCCACGGCAGCCCGAGGAACGACAGGCCCGGCACGCTCGTCACTCCGCGCTGGTGGGTGGGGTGGCCGGCGCCGTCGAACACGCCGATCTCGACCCAGCGGTAGTCGGAGCGGAACCCGACCGCCCAGACGACGCTGCCGATGCCCGCGAGGTCGAGCCCGGTCGCCTCGGACTCCGGCCGCCAGACCGGACGGTAGCGGGCCTCCTCGGGAGCGTCGATGCCGTGCGCCGCGATGTAGCGGTCGATGTCGTCCTTGATCGACTCCGCGACCGAGTCCGCGTAGTCGAGCGACGCCTCCGCCGTGGGGGCGAAGCGCAGCCGCGACCCCTCCACCTCGGCCAGCCGGCCGTAGAGGTGCATCCCGTCGCGGGCGAAGGTGCGCAGGTCGATGTCCCGCCCGCCCCCGCGCCCCGTCACGTAGTGGTTGGTCGACTCCCGCTTGGTGAGCCCGCCGACCTGCGCGTGGACGGGCACGTCGTACACGCCCATGTCCTGGAGCCAGGCGACGCAGTCGCGGCCCCGGTAGAAGCGCGCCACCCGCGGCGCGCTGCCGAGGGCGAGGTGGACGTCGCGCCCGGCGAGGAAGAGGTCCTCGGCGATCTGCGCGCCCGACTGCCCGGAGCCGACGACGAGCACGCCGCCGGGCGGGAGCGCCTGCGGCGAGCGGTAGTCGGCGGAGTGGAGCTGCAGCACGTCCGCCGGCAGCCGCGCGGCGACGGCGGGGAGGACCGGGCGGTGGTAGCCGCCGGTCGCCACGACGACCTGGTCGGCCGTGATCGAGCCCGCGCTCGTGACCAGCTCGAACCCTCCCCCGGCGCGCTCGCGGAGTCGGCTCACCTCCACGCCCTCCACCACGGGGGCGTCGAAGCTCTGCGCGTAGCGTCGGACCCACGCGTGCACCTCGTCGCGCGTCATGAAGCCGTCCGGGTCCGGCCCGTCGTAGGCGTACCCGGGGAGGCGGCACTGCCAGTTCGGCGTGACGAGGGTGAAGGCGTCCCAGCGGCGGTCGACCCAGTCGTGGCCGATGCTCGCGCGCTCGAGCACCAGGTGCTCGATGCCGTCGTCGACCAGGTGCCGACTGATCGAGAGCCCGGCCTGCCCGCCTCCGATCACCGCGACCTCGACGTGGCGCCCGGGCTCGATCGCGGCGCTCACGGCCGCACCCGCTGCCCGGCCGGGGCCGGCGGCTCCATCGCGAGCACCCTGACCGTGCCGCCCTCGAAGCGCTGCGCCGTGCGGAGGATGTCGGACTCCTGCTGCAGCGCGGAGGTGCAGGCGAACCCGAAACGCTCCCGCACCCGGTCCGACGCGATGCGCAGCGCCTCGCTGGACCGGGAGACGAAGTCCTCGATCGAGTAGGCGGTCCCGGTCCCGAGGAACTCGTGCACGACCAGGCTCGGCGAGTAGCAGCGCTCCTCCGAGCCGTCCGGCCAACGGACGTGGAAGGTCATCTCAGGCATGGACGAGTCCTCCGTTCCAGACGCGGTCGATGTCGTAGGCGTCGGGCCGCCGGTCGCGCAGGTGGAACATCCCCCCGCGCATCGCCTCGAAGGTGCCGCGCACATCGATGTCGGCGACGGCCGTGCCGGCTCCGAGCAGCGTCGTCGCGAGCACGTTGCCGCCGGGATCGACGACCTTCGCGTTCCCGACGTAGCGGAGCGAGCCGAAGGTCCCCGACTGGTTCGAGGCGAGCCAGAACACCTGGTTGTCGAGGGCGCGGGCGATGTCGAACTGGTTGAACCGGTAGGTCCAGCGGTCCTCCTGCAGGTTCTCGGCCGTCGCCGTCCGAGCGGCCGGCCACGCCGAGAGCGAGGCGATGATCTCGGCGCCGTCCAGCGCCATCGACCGGGCCGCCTCGGGGAACGCCTTGTCGTAGCAGATCTGCAGGCCCACCCGGCCGACCGGCGTCTCGAAGGTGCCGTAGCCCGGGCCCGGCGAGTACGAGAGGTGCTCGCCCAGCGGCTGGTGCACCTTGCGGTAGCTGCCGTACACCTGCCCGCCGTCCAGCAGCGCGGCCGCGTTGTAGCGGGTCTGGCCGTCGTCGTCGAGCTCGCAGAAGCCGATCGCCACCATCAGGTCGCCGACGATCTCCTGCACCCGCCGCAGCTCCGGCCCGTCCAGGCGCACCGCCGGCGGGAGGGAGCGGCGGGTGGTGGCGACCGTGTCGCCGTGGTTGCCGAGTGAGGAGAGGTAGCCGCCGATCGCGGCCTCGGGGAGCACGAGGAAGCGCACTCCCCTCTCGCGGGCCTCCTCCGCCAGAGAGGCGATGAGGGCGTAGTTCTGCTCCAGGTCGCGGGTGAAGTTCGCCGCGACCGATCCGACGAGGGTCATCGCGATCGCCTACAGGTTGTAGGTGGAGTTGATGATCGCGCCCTTGCGGGCGTAGTGGATGAGCGCGTCCTGCACGTCGAGCGGGTGGCAGGGGATGCAGCCCTCGATCAGGTCCTCCTCGCGGAGGCCGTGCAGCGCCATGCCGAACCGGCAGACGAAGACGCGGTTGCCCTCCTGGATGAAGGTCTCGATCGCGTTGTTGAGGTTCTGCTCGCCGGGGAATCCGGAGTCGCCGACCGTCGGGAAGCCGCGGGTGGCCATCGCGTTGATGGTGCCGGGCCCGTAGAAGTAGAGCGCGGACTCGTAGCCCTTGCGCGCCGCGCGGGTGGCCTGGAGCACCGCGACGAAGCTGACCGAGGACTCGTGGGCGATGCCGTGCACGAGGGTCAGGTACGACTCCCCCGGCTCGGCCTGGTAGTCGGGGAAGACCTTGGTGGAGCCGTAGAGGTTGCTGCCCTTCGGGAGCGCCGGGTGGGCGATCTCGGAGCGCGACTTCTCGATGTTGGCGCTGACCTGGTCTTCGATCTCCTGGGAGACGGACATGGTTCCTCCTGGTGTCGGTCCGCCGAAGCGGCGTGCGAGTGCATGGCTCCGGCGGGATGCGCTGAGACGACGCGGGAAGACGTCCGCCGGGGTGGAGCAGTGGTGCGGAGTGGAACGCGTCCAGTCAACGGCCGGGATGTTTCGGAGTGGTTTCCACCGGAAGAAGCTCCCGTGACGGCGCATCCGTAACGAGACCGCGTTCCTCCCGTCACGAGGGCGAAACACGATGCGCCTTGACTGGGGGGCGAGACGACCGCACCGACATCCCGGCCGCCGCTGTGCGCGGCCCGTCCGGCCCGCACCGCGGTGCCACGAAGGAGTCCTCGTGACCGATCTCCGCAGTCCCTCCCCCGCGTCCTCGCCACCGGCGACGGGCGGGGCGCACTCCGGCCCGCACTCGACCGGGATCCGCCGCACCGGCCCCTCCGCCCTCCGCACCCGCGTCGACATCGCCCTGCAGGGCATCCGCGTCGAGGCACCGGTGCACCGCGAGGCCGGCGCCGGCCCGAGCGACGACGGGCACGTGATGCTCGGCGGCCTGGGCGCCGCGATCCCGGTGAACCCCGACAGCCCCTACGTGGTGAGCGGGAACCGCCTCCTGCTCGAGGGCGCCGACATCGGCCTGGACGTGACTCCCGTCCGCCGCCCGCGCTTCTACGATCTCGACACCGCCGACGGCGTCTCCTACGAGAAGATCGCCCGGCTGCACGGCCGCGACATCCTCGCGACCACTGTCGTGCAGACCTGCATGCGCTACGACGAGGCGGAGCGCTGCCGCTTCTGCGCGATCGAGGCCTCGCTCGAGGCCGGCGCGACCATCGCGGTCAAGACCCCGGCCCAGCTCGCCGAGGTCGCGGAGGCGGCGGTCCGCCTCGACGGCGTGCGCCAGATGGTGATGACCACCGGCACTTCCAAGGGCCGCGACCGCGGAGCGGCCCACCTCGCGCGCTGCGTCCGCGCGGTGCTCGCGGCGGTCCCCGGGCTGCCGATCCAGGTGCAGTGCGAGCCGCCGTCCGACGTCGCGGCGCTGCAGGCGCTGAAGGACGCGGGCGCCGTCTCGATCGGCATCCACGTGGAGTCGATGGACGACGCGGTGCGGCAGCGCTGGACCCCGGGCAAGGCGCGGGTGAGCCTGGACGAGTACCGCTGGGCGTGGCGCGAGGCGGTGCGGATCTTCGGCCGCAACCAGGTCTCGACCTACCTCCTGGTGGGCCTGGGCGAGGACCCGGACGAGCTGGTCGCGAGCGCCCGCGAGCTGATCGGGATGGGGGTCTACCCCTTCGTGGTGCCCTTCCGTCCGCTGCGCGGGACCCTCGCGACCGAGGTCGACCACGTGCTCCCGCCGGCCGGGTCGCTCCTGGAGCGGGTCAGCGCCGAGGTCGCCGCGCTCCTGATCGAGGCCGGGATGCTGAGCAGCGGTCAGAGCGCGGGCTGCGCGGCGTGCGGGGCGTGCGGCGTCCTGAAGACGGCCGGCGCCTGATGGTGGAGCTCTCGATCCTCGAGGGCGTGCGCGTCGCCCCTCCGTTCACGGTGGTGCGCGCGGAGGAGCGCGAGCTCGCCGCGCACCGGGCCCTGCGGCGCGAGGTCTTCGTCGCCGAGCAGGGGATGTTCGCGGGCGACGACCACGACGACTCCGACGACGATCCGCGCTCGGTGGTGCTCGTCGCGGTGGCTCCGGACGGCGCGGTGGTCGGCGGGGTCCGTCTCGCGCCGGTCGGCGGCGGACGCGACCTGGGCTGGTGGACCGGCAGCCGCCTGGTGGTGGCGCGCGAGGCGCGGGGCGGCTCCGGGATCGGCGCCGCCCTCGTGCGCGCGGCCTGCGCAGAGGCGGAGGCGCGCGGGGTGCTCCGCTTCGAGGCCTCGGTGCAGCTGCGCAACGAGGTGCTGTTCCGGCGGCTCGGCTGGCGGAGGATCGGCACGAGCACCGTCGCCGGAATCGAGCACGCCCGGATGCGCTGGCCGATCGACCGGCTCGACCGGGCGGCGACCGCGGCCAAGGCGGCCCTCGGCGCCCTGCTGGCTCCGCTGGCGGCCGACGGCGGCCTCGGCGGGGCGGGCTTCGTCGGCGACGACGGAGCACCGGTGCCGGGCAGCGACCTGGTCGCCGTCTGCGACGCGATCGTCCCGTCCATGGTGGAGCGGCACCCGGAGTGGGCGGGGTGGTGCTCCGTGCTGGTCAACGTCAACGATCTGACCGCGATGGGCGCGACCGGGATCGGGCTGATGGACGCGATCGGCGCTCGCGACGCCGCCGCCGCCGCGCGCATCGTCAGCGGTCTGCGGGCCGCGTCCGCCGCCTGGGGCGTCCCCGTGCTCGGCGGGCACACCCAGCTCGGAGTGCCGGCGGCACTGAGCGTGACCGGTCTCGGCCGTGCCGCGCAGCCGGTGCCGGGCGCCGCCGCTCCGGGCGACGAGCTCTCGCTGACGGCCGACCTCGGCGGCGGCTGGCGGCCCGGCTTCGCGGGCGCCCAGTGGGACTCGACCTCGTCGCGGTGCGCGGAGGAGCTCCGGGCGATGGCCGCCTCCGTCGGACTCGCGCGGCCGAGGGCTGCGAAGGACGTGAGCATGGCCGGGCTGGTGGGGACGGTCGGCATGCTCGCCGAAGCCAGCGGAGGAGGAGCGGTGCTCGACCTCGCGGCGGTCCCCGTCCCCGAGGCGGCCGGCACCGCCGACTGGCTCGGCTGCTTCCCCGGCTTCGCGATGATCACCGCCGACCGGCGGGGGGAGTCGCGGATGGGCACGCCCTGGACCGCGACGGCCGTGGTGGGCGGCGTCGTCACGGAGCCGGGCGTGCGGCTGCGCTGGCCGGACGGCGAGGAGACGACGGCGATCGCCGGTGCGGTGACGGGGCTCGGCGCAGCGGGCTGACGGGGCGGGTCGGGCCGAGCCGGTCGGGTCGGGTCGGGTCGGCGGTGCATCCTCCTCGCGGCGGCCCTGCGCCGCAACCCCCGCGCCGACCCTCCGCGATCGGCGGAGACTGGCGACGGCCCGCCGCTCGTCGGGCGCTCATCGACGGAAGGAACGACCCCATGGTGGATCTCGGAGGACTCGCGGACAAGGCGAAGAACGCCGCGAACAGCGACAAGGGCGAGGAGCTGACCGACAAGGGACTCGACAAGGCGGGCGACGCCGCCGACTCCGCGACCGGCGGGAAGTTCGCCGGCCAGGTCGACAAGGCCCAGGAGGCCGGCGACCAGCACGTCGGCAACGACTGACCCCGCGGGGCGGCCCTCCCGCGCTGTCGCGGAGGGCCGCCCGTCCGTCAGTCCCGGTCGCCGAGCCCGCGCAGCAGCGCCCGCACCACGGTGACGGAGCGGTCGGCCGCGTCGTCGACGTGCGCCTCGAACTCGCCGGGGGCGCAGAGGTCCGAGATCCCGCGGACCGAGACGAACGGCAGCCCGTGCACGTGCGCCGTCTGCGCGAGTGCGACCGACTCCATGTCGGTGGCGAGCGCGCCGGGGAAGTCGCTCCGCACGCGGTCCACGTGGGCGCTGGAGACGAAGACGTCGCTCGAGACGATCAGGCCGCGGCGCACCGGCGGCCCCTCGGGCAGGTCGAGCTCCGCGGCGAGCGCCGCGTCGTCCCCGGAGTAGCGGGCGGGCATTCCCGGGACCTGCCCGAGCGCGTAGCCGAACGCCCGTGCATCGGCGTCGGTCTGCACGTGCTCGGCGCCGATCACGACCTCGCCCACGCGGACGTCGGCGCCCAGGCCGCCGGCGGTCCCCGCGCTCACCACGAGCGGCCGCTCGCCGGCCTCCCGCAGGATCGCCGCGGTGAGACCGCCGGACGCGTTGACGAGACCGATGCCGGTGCGGACGAGCAGCACCGCCCGGGAGTCGAGCTCGAGCTCCCACTGCAGCGCGTTGCCGACGGCGCGGGGCTCGGAGGCGCTGGTCGCGGCGGCGAGGAACGGCACGGCCTCCTCGTCCATCGCGACCAGGACGATCGCCGTGCTCACGCGGTGACCGTCTCCCACTCCGAGCGGTGCGCGAGGAACGTGCGCGCCGCCTCCTGCGCCCCCTCGAGGGAGTGGTTGGCGCCCCAGCCGCACTGGGTCTCGTTGGCCGCCGGGACCTCGTCGGCCTCGGTGATGTCCTGGAGCGTCGCCTCGACGAGGCCGAGCACCTCGGAGAGCTCGGGCTCGCCCGAGAGGAGCAGGTAGAAGCCGGTCTGGCAGCCCATCGGCGAGAAGTCGATCACGCGGTCGGAGTGGTTGCGGGACTTCTCGGCGAACAGGTGCTCGAGCGAGTGCACGGTGGGCATCTCGAGGTGCCCGCGGTTGGGCTGCGTGAAGCGCACGTCGTACTTGACGAGGTGGTCGCCTCCGGGCAGCGTCTTCGCGTCGGCGAGGCGCACGTACGGCGCGGCGACGGTGCGGTGGTCGAGGTTGAACGACTCGACGTTCATGCGCGGCTGATCCACGGTGGTCTCCTTCGCTGGGGGTCCCTCCATTGTCCTCCGCTGCGCGGAGCGGAGGCGGACCCCGGCGGATCCCGCTACTTCTTCTCGGGGGCTGCGCCCGGATGCGAGGGCGGAACGTAGATCCCCGATCGACCGGGCGGAGGGGTGGCCGGAGCGGGGCGGCCGTACGCAGGCGGGTAGCCGCGAGCCATCGAACCGTAGTTCGCCGTCGTCTTCTCGGTCATCGTTCCTCCTCCTCGGCGAGCAGGGCGGGGTCCTCGGTCCACTCGACCACGGACTGGTCGGGCACGGAGAGCCACACCCCGCGGGTCCCCTCCACTCTCGCACCGAAGGCGCCGTCGGGGAGCACCTCGAACTGCTCCTCGATGTAGATGTCGCGAGATCGGGGGTAGGTGGACGCGAAACTGGCCACCGAGATCCACCCGCCGACCCGCCGACCGTCCGGCAGCTGCACGCGCACCCACGTCTCCCTCATCCTCGGCGCCACCTTGTCCCATGCGGTCGGCACGCTCTCGTAGGCCGTCGCCCGCCCCGCCGGGACCCGCACCCAGCCGAGCCCCCGCCTCCGGAGCACCGGCCACGGCGGCCGCCACCACCGCAGCCGCACGTGCAGCGCCGAGCCGAGCGACGCCGGCACCAGCACTCCGAGCACGAGGATCCACCAGCCCACGGCCCTCGGCTCCTGCAGCACCGCCGCACGGGGATCGGCCGCCAGGCGCATCAGCTCCTCGCCCGCCACGACGAGGTACGCCGCGTCGAGCGCGATGCTCACCAGGACCGCCTCGAACAGGCGCGCGGAGACCGTGTGGTCCGTCCAGCGGAACCCCGCCGCCCAGACCCGCACGGAGGCGTAGAGCACCCCGGGCAGCACCAGCGCGACGAGCGCCATCACTCCGAGCACGCTGTCCGGGACGACCATCGCCACCACCTCCTCCGTCGACGGGTCGAGCCTGTCGTCGCGCCCGGCGCGGCGGGGAACCGGACCCCGGATCGGTGGAGGACGGGCCGCTCCGACGCCTGGGGAGGAGCCTCGGCCGCTCCTCAGAACAGGTCCGCGAAGCCCATCGCGACGAGGTTCGCGTGCGAGGTCCGCAGGCAGTCGAGCGCGCTCCGCCCGTAGCGCTCGTCCTGCTCGACGAGGAGGTGCTCGACGCCGAGCGCGAGGCTCGTCCCGATGATCCCGGGGAAGTCGAGGTTGCCCTCCCCCACCTCGGCGAACTGCACGTTCGAGGTGAAGGCGTGCACGGACCACCCGCCGGACACGTCGGCGGGCGGCCCGACCCGGTAGTCCTTCAGGTGCACCAGGGCGATGCGCTCCCCGTACCGGCGCAGCGTCGTCACGGGATCGAGCCCGCCCCGCTGCACCCAGTGCACGTCGAGCTCGAGCCCCAGCAGCGGAGCACGCTCGGCGACGACGTCGAGCAGGAGCCGGCCGCCGTGCCGCGCGAACTCCAGGTGGTGATTGTGGAGCAGCAGCCGCAGCCCGTCGTCGCGGAGCCTCGCCGCGGCGGCCTGGCAGCGGTCGGCGAAGTCGAGCAGAGCGGTCGGCGAGGCCGCCGCGGAGGCGGGCAGCATGCCGATCCGGACCGTGTGCGCGCCGAGCGCGCGGGCGTCGGCGACGATCCCGGCGAGCCCGCCCTCGAGCGCCGCGCCCGGGGAGTCCCCCGGAGCCAGGCCCGCCGAGATCGCCGCGATCTCCACGCCGAGCTCGTCCCGCGCCCGCTGCAGCTCGGCCACCGTCGCCGCCGTCAGCGGGATCTGCGAGATCTCCACCGACCGGTAGCCGATCGCGCGGACCTCCCGGAGCGTCGCGAAGGCGCCCGCCGAGGCGAACGCCTCCTTCAGCATCATCGCCTGCACGCCGATCCTGGTCATGGCAGTCCTCCCCGTCGTGGTGGGGCCGACGTCGACGCGGCCCGGAACGCCACCGACGGTAGAGGCGCGCCTCCGATCTTGTCAATCGGTTGCCAATACACGTATGGTCGTGGCACGGCGGCGCTCCTGTCCGCCGGTTCCCGACGACGAGAACGAGGCACGCACCGTGACCACCGCATCCGCGACCACCGCATCCGCGACCCCCGCACCCTGGACCCTCTCCGGCTTCGGCGACGAGATCGACCCGGACCCGGACGTCCAGGTCGCCGTCCTCCGAGCACTCGGCGCGCACAGCATCGAGGTGCGCAGCGCCTGGGGCGTGAACGTCGTCGACCTCGACGACGAGCGCCTCGCCCGCCTCGCCGCGGTGCTCGAGCGCGGCGGCCAGTCCGTCTCGGCCGTCGCCTCGCCCATCGGCAAGGTCGACGTCGCCCTCGACCCCGAGCTCGAGGTGGCGCGCCTCGACCGCGTCATCCGCGTCGCGCACGCCCTCGGCACGCCGAGCATCCGCGTCTTCTCGTTCTACCGGGGCGAGGGAGTCCCGGTCGACAGCATCCGCGACGACGTCCTGCTGCGCATGCGCAGGCTCGCCGACCGTGCCGAGCGCGAGGGCGTGGTGCTCCTGCACGAGAACGAGAAGGAGATCTACGGCGACGTCCCCGAGCGGATCCTCGACCTGGTCGAGTCCGTCGGCTCGCCCGCCCTGCGCCTCGCCTGGGACAACGCGAACTTCGTGCAGTGCGGGGTGCGCCCCTTCGACGACGGGTGGGCGGCGCTGCGGCCCTACGTCGACTACCTGCAGGTGAAGGACGCGGTGGCCGCCACCGGCACCGTGGTGCCCGCCGGCGAGGGCGACGGACAGCTGCGCGAGACCCTCACCGCCCTGCGCGACGACGGCTGGACGGGCGTCGCCTCGCTGGAGCCGCACCTCGCGATCACGGACGCCCTCGGCGGATTCTCCGGCCCCGTGGCGTTCGGAGTGGCCGCTCGGGCCTTCCGGGCGCTCGCCTCCTCGCTCGGGATCGACCTGCGATGACCGTCCGCGCGGCGGTGATCGGCTGCGGCGACATCTCCTCCGTCCACCTCGCGGCGATCGGAACGGCGCCCGGCGCGGAGCTGGTGGCGGTCTGCGACACCGACCCGGGCCGGCTCGCCGCGGCCGCCGAGAGGCACGCGGTGCCGGGCTTCCCCGAGGCGGTCCGGATGCTCGACTCCGTCCGCCCCGACGTCGTGCACGTCTGCACTCCGCACAGCACGCACGCCGCGCTGGCGGTCGCGGCCCTCGACCGCGGCGTCGCGGTGCTCCTCGAGAAGCCGCTCGCCTCCTCCGTCGCGGAGGGGGAGCAGGTGATCGCCGCGGCCGAGCGGGGCGGGGCGCGCATCGGCGTCTGCTTCCAGAACCGCTACAACCCGCCCGCGCAGCGCCTCCGCGAGCTGCTGGCGTCCGGCTCCCTGGGCGCGGTGACGGGTGCGGTCGCGACCGTGCTCTGGCACCGCACCCCCGGCTACTACCTCGACCGCCCCTGGCGCGGGACGTGGGCCGAAGGCGGCGGCGGGATGCTGATGAATCAGGCGATCCACACCGTCGACCTCCTGCAGTGGCTCGTCGGCGAGGTGGTCGCGGTGAGCGGCTCCGCCTCCACGCGCCTGCTGCCGATCGAGGTCGAGGACACCGCCGACCTGGTGCTCACCCACGCCTCCGGTGCGCGCAGCGTCCTCTACGCGACCGTGGCCAACACGTGGGACGAGCCGGTCGAGCTCCGCCTGCGCACCGAGCGCGCCACCGTCTCGCTGCGCGGTGCCCTCACCGTCCGGCACGACGACGGATCCGTCGAGGTCGTCCCGGACACGGAGCGCCGATCCGGCGGGCGCTCGTACTGGGGCGCCTCGCACGAGCTGCTCGTGCACGACTTCTACGCCCGCCTCGGCGAGGACGAGCCCTTCTGGATCTCGCCCCGCGAGGCGGCGAGGTCGCTCGCGATCGTCCAGGCCGCCTACGCTCCGAGCGCACCCGGGCGGACACCCCACTCCACCTCGAACGAAGGACTGCTCCCATGACCACCGTCCGCCTCGGCATCATCGGATTCGGCGCCCAGGGCTCCTCCTACGCCCGCTTCCTCGCCGACGGCCGGGTGCGCGACGTCGTCGTCACCGCCGTCGCCGACGTCGACCCCGCCCGGGAGGCGGCGGCCGCCGCGCTCGCGCCCGGAGCGTCCTTCCACGCCGACCACCGCTCCCTCCTCGCGAGCGGAGAGGTCGACGCCGTCGTCGTCTGCACTCCGCACTACCTCCACCCCGGGATCGGCATCGATGCGCTCGAGCACGGGCTGCACGTGCTGGTCGACAAGCCGGCGGGCGTCTACGCCGCGCAGGTGGCGGAGCTGAACGAGGCCGCCGCCGCCCGCCCCGGGCAGCGCTTCGCGATCATGTTCAACCAGCGGGCGAACCCGCTGTACCGCCGGCTCAAGGAGATCATCGACGAGGGCGGGATCGGCCGGATCCTGCGCTCGAACTGGATCATCACGACCTGGTGGCGACCCCAGGCCTACTACGACCAGAGCGACTGGCGCGCGACCTGGGGAGGCGAGGGCGGAGGCGTCCTGGTCAACCAGGCGCCCCACCAGCTCGACCTGTGGCAGTGGCTGTGCGGAGCGCCGGAGTCGGTGGTCGCGAAGGCCGGCTACGGGCGGTGCCGCGACATCGCGGTGGAGGACGAGGTGACGGTGCTCGCCGACTTCGGCGGGGGCACGACCGGAGTGCTGGTCACCACGACGCACGACCCGATCGGCACCGACCGCCTCGAGATCGTCGGCGACCGCGGCCGGATCGTCGTCGACGACTCCCGGGTCGCGACGATCACCCGTCTGAGCGCCCCTGAGCGCGAGCTCAGCGCCGCCCTCAGCGCCGAGGACGTGGGCCTCCTGCTCACCGGCCGCTACGACACCGCGGATCTCTCCACCACGGAGCGGATCGAGTCGGGCTCCGTCTGGGGCGAGCAGCACGCGGCCGTCCTGCAGGACTTCGCGGACAGCATCGTGCATGGCACGCCGCTGCTCGCGCCCGGGGCGGAGGGGATCCTCGGGGTCCGGCTCGCCAACGCGATCCACTACTCGAGCTGGACGGGACGCGAGGTGCCGCTCGACCTCGACGAGGGCGTGTTCCTGGCGGCGCTCAACGAGCGCATCCGCGAGGAGGGGGCGTTCCCGGAGCGGGGCTGACGCGGCGGAGCTGCGCGGAACCGCGCTGGACGGGACCGGAGCGGCGGGCGGCCGGCCGGACACGACGGCCTCCCGGAGCGCGGCCCCTCCCCTCCGGCCCGACCCGGACGAGAGGGACGGCCCGGGCGGGCTTCTCGCCCCTGTGGCACCATGGGCGGCGGGCGGCGCCCCGTCCGCCGCCGTGCCCCTCGAGAGAAGACCGCGATCGTGCCCAGCGAAGACGCGCCCACCGGCCCCTCCGCCCCGAGACGCCGCGGCCGCTCCGCGACGACGATCTACGACGTCGCCCGGCTCGCCGGCGTCGCCCCCTCCACCGTCTCCCGCGGGCTGAGCACGCCCGGACGGCTGAACGCCGCGACCGAGCAGCGGATCCGCGCCGCCGCGAAGGAGCTCGGCTACCGGCTCAACCCGATGGCGCGCGCGCTGCCGACGGGCCGCACCTCGACCCTCGGGCTGCTGGTGGCCGACATCACCAACCCGGCCTTCTTCCCCGCCGTGCGCGGAGCGGAGCGGGCGGCGTCGCTCCGCGGCTTCACGATGATCCTCGCCGAGTCGCAGGAGTCCGGGGAGCGCGAGGCCGAGGCGGCCGACCGCATCGCCGCCTCCACCGACGGGCTCGTCCTCGTCAGCACCCGCCTCAGCGACGAGGAGATCATCGCGCTGGCCGGGCGCATCCCCGTCGTCGTCCTCAACCGAGTGGTCCCCGGCGTCGCGGGGATCGTGCCCGACCTCGGTCCCGGGATCGACGCCGCGCTCGACCACCTCGCTGCCCTCGGCCACCGCTCCCTCGCCTTCATCGCCGGTCCGCCCGACTCGTGGATGAGCGCCGCACGGTGGGACCTCCTCCTCGAGCGCGCCCCGCAGCGGGGCATGACGGTCGTCGAGATCGGGCCGGGCGTCTCGACCCTCGAGGGAGGGAGGGGCGTCCTCGCCCGGGTGACGGCCTCCGGCGTCGGCGCGGTGATCGCCTACAACGACCTGGTGGCGATCGGCCTGATGCGCGCGGCTCAGGAGTCGGGCGTCGCGATCCCGGAGCAGCTCAGCATCATCGGCTTCGACGACATCTTCGGGAGCGACTTCACCTCGCCGCCGCTGTCGACCATCAGCGCGCCGCTGGGCCGGATGGGCGAGCGGGCGGTCCGCCGGGTGCTCGGCGACGAGGAGCCTCCGGAGCGGGCCGACGACCTGCCGACGGAGTTCGTGCCGCGGGCCTCGACGGGGCCGCGCCGCGACGCCTGACCCCGGTTTACGCCCCGCGCGCCACGCTCTGCGACAGCCTTGGCAATCGGTTGACACTGTCGGCCACCCATACTTGGATGGCCCCGTGCCGACGAAGCTGCTGAACGATCCCGACCGACTCCTGCCGATCGACCCGACGACCCGGGCGATCGCCCGCGACCTCCACGCGAGCGTCGCCGACCTGCCGATCCTCTCCCCGCACGGGCACGTGGATCCGCGCCTCCTGCTCGAGGACCGCCCCTTCGCCGACGCGGCCGAGCTCTTCCTCCGGTACGACCACTACGTCACCCGGCTGCTCCACTCCGCCGGGATCGACCTCGGCGACCTCGGCATCCCGGGAGGCGAGCGCCTCGCCGGGCCGGAGGAGGTGTGGCGCACGTTCTGCGCGCACTGGCGGATCTTCGCGGGCACCGCGTCGGGCTACTGGCTCCAGTCGATCCTCGCCGAGCAGTTCGGCGTCACCGAGCAGCCCGACGCCGCGAACGCCGACGCCCTCTTCGCGACGATCGGGGACCGACTGGCGTCCGACGCCTTCCGCCCGCGGGCGCTCTTCGAGCGGTTCGGGATCGAGGTCCTGGCGACGACCGACGACCCGCTGGACGACCTGGCCGTCCACCGGGCGCTGGCCGAGGATCCGGCGTTCCCGGGCCGCGTGCTGCCGACCTTCCGCCCCGACGCCTACCTCGATCCCTCCACCCCCGGCTGGCCCGAGCGCGTCGCCGCCCTGGCCGCCGCCACCGGCACGAAGGAGTCGAGCCTCCCCGGATTCCTCGAGGCCCTCCGCGCCCGGCGCCGGCACTTCCTCGACCACGGCGCCGTCTCCGCCGACCACGGCGTGCTGGAGCCGCTGACCGTCGACCTCGACCCCGTCGAGGCGCAGTCCCTCTTCGCCCGCGCCCGCGCCGGCACGATCGACGCCGAGGGCAGCCGCGTCCTGGCCGCCCACCTGCTGCTGCAGTCCGCCCGCATGAGCGTCGACGACGGCCTGGTGATGACCGTCCACGCCGGCGTGCTGCGCAACCACGACCGGCCGACCTTCGAGCGCTTCGGTCCGGACACCGGCCACGACATCCCCGTCGCGACCCGGTTCGCCGAGCCCCTCCGGCCGCTGCTGCAGGAGCTCGGCAATGCGCCGGGCTTCCACCTGGTCCTCTTCGGGATCGACGAGAGCACCCACTCGCGCGAGCTCGCTCCCCTCGCCGGCTACTACCCGTCCGTGTTCCTCGGAGCGCCGTGGTGGTTCCTCGACGCGCCCGACGCGGTGCTGCGCTTCCGCGCCGCCGTGACCGAGACCGCCGGCTTCTCGCGCAGCTCCGGCTTCATCGACGACACCCGCGCGTTCCTCTCCATCCCGGCCCGTCACGACATGGCGCGGAGGCTGGACGCCGCGTTCCTCGCGCGCCTGGTCGCCGAGGGGCGGATCGACTCCGAGACGGCGAGCGCCGTCATCCTGGACCTCGTCGACGCCCAGCCGCGGAAGGTCTTCAAGCTGTGAGCGGGCACGGCGGAGGAGGTGCTCTCGACCGCGCGTCCGCGGGCCTGCCGGCGGCTCCCGTCCGCATCGTCCACCTCGGCCTCGGCGCCTTCCACCGAGCGCACCAGGCCTGGTACACGCACGCCGTCGACGACGAACACGAGTGGGGCATCGCCGCGTTCACCGGCCGGAGCCCCCGGGCGGCCGAGGAGCTCGCCGCGCAGGGCGGCCTGTTCACCCTGATCGAGCGCGGACCGGAGGGCGACTCGGCGACGATCGTGGGCAGCATCGTCGAGGCGGTCGACGGCGCGGACGTCGCGCGTCTCATCGAGCTCGTCGCGGCCCCGGCGACGGCGATCGTCACGCTGACGATCACGGAGGCCGGGTACCGTCTCGCCGCGGACGGCGGCCCCGACCTGGACGACCCCGTCGTCCGGAGCGACCTCGCCGCCCTCCGATCGGGAGGGGCGCCGGTCACCGCGCTCGGCCGCCTCCTGCTCGGCCTCGCCGCCCGGCGCGACGCCGGCTCCGGCCCGCTCGCCGTCGTCCCCTGCGACAACCTCTCCGGCAACGGCCCCCTGGTGCGCGGCGGACTGCTCCTGCTCGCCGAGCGGCTCGACCCGTCGCTCGCCGACTGGATCGACCGCACCGTCTCGTTCGTGTCGACCTCCGTCGACCGGATCACCCCGGCCACCACCGCAGCGGACGTCGCGGCGGCGGCTCGGCTGATCGGCTCCGCCGACGCCGCGGCCGTCGTGACCGAGCCGTTCCGCGACTGGGTCCTCTGCGGCCGCTTCCCGGCCGGCCGACCCGCCTGGGAGCGCGCCGGAGCCCGTTTCGTGGACGACATCGAGCCCTTCGAGCGGCGCAAGCTGCGACTCCTCAACGGGGCGCACACGCTCCTCGCCGCCACCGGCCGCCGGAAGGGCCTCGCCACCGTCGCGGAGGCGATCGCCGACCCCGCCTGCCGGAGCGCCGTCGAGGCGTTCTGGGCGGAGGCGGCGGCCGGCCTCCCCGCCGGTCTCGACGCCGACGCCTACTGCGCCGCCCTCCTCGAGCGCTTCGGCAACCCCCGGATCGAGCACCGCCTCGAGCAGATCGGCGCCGACGCGACCGCCAAGCTCCGCATCCGGATCGCGCCCGTGCTCCTCGCCGAGCGAGCGGCCGGACGCGACGGGGCCGCCTCCCTCCGCGCCGTCGCCGACGGGATCGCGCTGCTGCTGCGGGGAGACCGGCTGCCCGACGCGCAGCGCCCCGCCCTCGACCGCGCCCTCGGCTCCGCCCGGCCCGTGGAGGCGCTGCTGCGACTCGTCGACCCGCGCCTCGCCGACGACCCGGCCCTCGTCGCCGCGGTCGCCGCTCAGGCGGCCTAGACCTCCCCTCGCCTCTCCACACGGCGCCTCCCGGCGCCGTCGGCAACCGTTTGCCACCCTTCGCACCGTCTCGACGCGGCGCGGATCCCCGACGGGTCCGCGCCCGGGTAAAGGAGCCCGCATGACCCCCCGCACCACCACCGCGCCCGGAGCGCCCGCCACGCAGAAGCTCTCGAAGCTGAGCATCGTCGGCTACGGAGCCGGCGACACGGCGAACAACCTCGCCTTCACCACCGCCACGATGTTCCTGCTCGTCTACTACACCGACGTCGCCGGGATCTCCGCGGCCGCGGCGGGCACGCTGCTGCTCGTCGTGCGGATCTTCGACGCGTTCGCCGACGTCTTCGCCGGCCGGGTCGTGGACCGCACCTACAGCAAGCGCTTCGGCAAGTTCCGTCCGTTCCTGATGTTCGGGTCGGTCCCCCTCCTCCTGCTCTCGGCCGCGACCTTCTCCGTCCCGCAGATCGGCGAGAGCGGCACGCTCCTCTACGCCTACCTCAGCTACGCCGCGCTCGGCCTCGCCTACAGCCTCGTCAACATCCCTTACGGCTCGCTCGCCGGAGCGATGACGCAGGTCGGCACCGAGCGCGCGAAGCTCGCCAGCGCCCGCGCCATCGGCGGCGCGATCGTGGGGGCCGGGCTCGGCACCTTCATGGCCCCGCTGGTCGTCCCCGGCGCGGATCTGCAGTCGCTCTTCTCGATCGTCACGCTGAGCTTCGTCGTCGTCGGATCCGCCCTCTACCTCTTCACCGTGCTGACCGCCAAGGAGCGCGTCCAGCGCGACGTCGCGCACGTCACGTTCCGGCAGAGCATGACGACCCTCCGCTCCAACCGGCCGCTGCTCTTCCTCTGCCTCAGCTCGTTCCTGTTCCTCACCGGGACGCTCGCGCTCCAGACCGTGCAGCTCTACTACCTGCGCGACGTGCTCGGATCGGTGAGCCTCTACGCCGCGATGTCGCTGATCCAGCTCGCCCTGACCTTCGGGCTGGCCGCCCTCGTCCCGACGATCGTGCGGCGGTTCGGCAAGCGCAACGCCTACATGGCCGGAGTCGCGGTCATGATCAGCGGCGGAACGGTCGTCTTCCTCGCTCCGGGCGATGCGGTGGCGGTCGGCTTCGGCGGACTGGTTCTCGCCTACGTCGGCATCCAGCTCGTCAACATGCTCGTCTGGGCCATCGAGGCGGACACCGTCGAGTACGGGGAGTGGAAGACCGGCATCCGCTCCGAGGGCACCATCTACGCCCTGTTCTCCTTCACCCGCAAGACCGGTCAGGCGGTCGGAGGCGCCCTCGCCGCGTACGCACTGGCCTGGGGCGGCTACGTGGCCGGTGCCGCGGAGCAGAGCGAGCACGCCGAGTGGGGCATCCGCGCCGCGGCCGGCCTCATCCCGGCCGTCGCCGCCCTGCTCGCGGTGCTGATCATGGCGTTCTACCCGCTGACCGACCGCCGGCACGCGCAGATCGTCGCCGAGATCGCCGAGCGCCGCGAGGCCACCGGCCAGGCCGCGCCCGTGGCGCCCGGCCTCTCGACCGCCGCGTTCTCGATGGACCGCGCTCCCGGCCGGAACCCCTGACCCGATCCACACCACGAAAGGCACCCCATGAAGATCGACAAGGCCGAGGTCGTCGTCACCAGCCCCGACCGCAACTTCGTCACCCTCAAGCTCACGACCGACGACGGGCTGACCGGCCTCGGCGACGCGACCCTCAACGGCCGCGAGCTCGCCGTGGTCTCCTATCTCGCCGACCATGTCGTGCCGCTGCTCCTCGGCCGCGACGCCTCGCGCATCGAGGACACGTGGCAGTTCCTCTACCGGTCGTCCTACTGGCGCCGCGGACCGGTCACGATGGCGGCGATCGCGGCGGTCGACACCGCCCTCTGGGACATCAAGGGCAAGGCCGCCGGTATGCCGCTCTACCAGCTGCTCGGAGGCGCGTCCCGCACCGGCCTGCTCGCCTACGGCCACGCGTCCGGGCGGACGGACGCCGAGCTGTTCGACAGCATCCGCGAGCACCAGGAGCAGGGGTACCGCGCGATCCGCGTGCAGACCGCGGTGCCGGGGCTGCAGTCGATCTACGGCATCGCCTCCAACGCGGTCCTCGAGGGCAACGAGGGCGTGCGCTACGACCACGAGCCGGCCCAGCGCGGCGGCCTCCCGACCGAGGAGGACTGGGACACGCGCGCCTACCTGCGCCACGTCCCCCGCGTCTTCGAGGCCGTCCGCAACGAGTTCGGGCCGGGGCTCCCGCTCCTGCACGACGGCCACCACCGGATGACCCCGATCCAGGCAGCGGCCCTCGGCAAGTCCCTCGAGCCGTACGACCTCTTCTGGCTCGAGGACTGCACACCCGCCGAGAACCAGGAGGCCCTGCGCCTCGTCCGGCAGCACACCACCACGCCGCTGGCCATCGGCGAGGTCTTCAACACCGTGTGGGACTACCAGCTCCTCATCCGCGAGCAGCTGATCGACTACATCCGCAGCGCGGTGACGCACACCGGAGGCGTCTCCCATCTCCGGCGGATCCTCGACCACGCCGCGCAGTACCAGATCAAGTCGGGGATGCACGGCCCGACCGACGTCTCCCCGGTGGGCATGGCGGCCGCGATGCACCTGGGCCTGGCGATCCACAACTTCGGGATCCAGGAGTACATGAAGCACGGCGAGCGGACCGACAGCGTCTTCCAGCAGTCGTTCACCTGGAGCGAGGGGCGTCTGCATCCGGGCGACGCTCCCGGCCTGGGCGTCGAGCTCGACGTCGACGAGGCCGGGAAGTACCCCTACGTCCGCGCCTACCTGCCCTTCAACCGCCTCGCCGACGGCACCGTCCACGACTGGTGACCTGCGGCCGCCCCTCCTCCGCCGAGGGAACCCCGGACCGTCGAGGGAGCCACGACCAGCGGGCTCCCTCGACGGTCCGGGGTTCCCTCGGTGGGCGACGAGGGGCGGGGGGCAGGAGGGGCGGCGGGTCAGGGCACGAAACGGTAGCCCATGCCGGCCTCGGTCAGCAGGTGGCGCGGATGCGCGGGGTCGGGCTCGAGCTTCTTGCGCAGCTGCGCGAGGTAGAGGCGGAGGTAGCCGGTGTCGGTGACGTGCGCGGGTCCCCAGATCTCGGCCAGCAGCGAGCGGCGGGTGACCAGCTTGCCCGCGTTGCGGATCAGGATCTCGAGCACCTGCCACTCCGTCGGGGTGAGCCGCACGGAGGCGCCGTCCCGCGTCGCGCTCTTGGCCACCAGGTCCACGGTGACCTCGCCGATCACGACCAGCGGCTCGCCGTCGGCCGGCTGCACCCGCCGCGAGAGGGCCCGGATGCGCGCGAGCACCTCGTCCATCGAGAACGGCTTGGTCACGTAGTCGTCGGCGCCCGCGTCGAGCGCGCCCACCTTGTCGGCCGCGCCCGTCCGCCCCGACACCACCAGGATCGGCGCGCTCGTCCAGCCGCGCAGCCCGTGGATGACCTCGACCCCGTCGAGCCGGGGCATGCCGAGGTCGATCATGTAGAGGTCCGGATGCTCGTCCACAGCGCGGTTGATCGCCTCGGTGCCGTCACCGGCCGTCACCACGTCGTATCCGCGGGCGGTGAGCGTGATGCGCAGGGCGCGCAGGATCTGGGGGTCGTCGTCGGCGATCAGGATCTTCATGCGGCTCCTCCGGAGTCCTCGTGCGGTGCGGCGGCCGACCCGCCGTCGTGCGGGGCTGCAGGAGCGGCCGGAGCAGCAGGAGCGACGCCAGCAGGAGCAGCAGGAGCGACGCGAGCAGCAGGAGCGCCGACAGCAGTCTCCGACGCCAGCGGCAGCGTCACCACCATCGTCAGCCCGCCCCCCGGAGTGTCCTCCGTCTCGAGCGTGCCGCCCATCCCCTCCGTGAACCCCTTCGAGAGCGCGAGGCCCAGGCCCAGGCCGGTGAGGTTGTCGTCGTCGCCGAGCCGCTGGAACGGCACGAAGATCTCGGCCCTCCGCTCCTCCGGCACCCCGGGGCCGTGGTCGACGATCCGCAGCTGCGCGCTGCCGCCGAAGGCGCTGGCGGCCACGCGCACCCGGGTCCCGGAGGGTGCGTAGCGGACGGCGTTCGCGAGCAGGTTGACCACGACGCGCTGCAGCAGCACGGCGTCGGCGAGCAGCGCCGGGCCCTCCGGATCGAGGTCGAGGTCGACCTCGCCGGGACCGAGCCCGAGCTCGTCGAGCGCGGGGAGCACCACGTCGGCGGCGTCGAGCGGAGCGAGCGCCACGGCGAGCGCTCCCGCCTCCAGCCGCGTCACGTCCAGCAGGTCGGTGACCAGTGCGGCGAGCACGGTGAGGCTCTCGTCGGCGGTGGCGAGCAGCTCCTCCCGGTCGCGCTCGCTCCAGACCACGTCGGGCGAGCGCAGCCCGCTGACCGCCGCGGTGGCCGCGGCGAGGGGCCGGCGCAGATCGTGGCTGACCGCCGACAGCAGGGCGCTGCGCACCCGGTCGGTCTCGGCCAGCGGAGCGAGGGAGCTGGCCGTCTCGCTGAGGGCCGCGTTCTCGAGCACCGAGTCCAGTTGCGCGGCGACCACCTGCAGCAGCCGCCGCTCGCTCCCCTCCAGCTCGCGGCCGTGCAGCTCGAGCACCGCGCCCTCGCCCACCGCGATGCGCGCGGGATCCCCTTCCGGCTGCGGCTCGCCGTCCGCGGCGACGACCTCGCCGTCGCGCAGCAGCCGCACGCCGGTCAGCCCGAACGCCTCGCGCGAGCGCTCGAGGATCGCCTGCAGCGCCCCCTGCCCGCGGATCACGCCGCCCGCGATCGTCGCCAGCAGCTCCGACTCCGCCCCCGACCGCTTGGCGGCCCGCGCCCGCCGGGCCGCGCGGTCGACCACGGCGCTGACCAGCGCTGCGTTCAGCACGTAGAGCACCAGCGCCAGCGCGTGCAGAGGCTCGTCGACGGTGATCGTGTAGAGCGGATCGACGAAGAAGAAGTCGAGGGTCAGCCCCGAGAGCACGGCCGCGAACAGCGCCGGCCAGAGCCCGCCGACCAGCGCGACCACCACCACCAGCAGCTGGTACGAGAGCACGTCGCTCGTGATCGACTCGTCGCTGCGGAGGCTCGAGAGCAGCCAGGTCACCAGCGGGCCGCCCACGAGGGCGAGGGCCAGTCCCAGGAGGCGGCGCCGCAGCGTCAGGGCCCCGTCGAGCCTCGGCAGCACCGCGGTGCGCCCGGCGGCGGAGTGGCTGACGATGTGCACGTCGATGTTGCCGGACTCGCGGATCACCGTCGACGCCGTGCCGGGCGTGAGCGCCGAGGCGAGGCGGCTCCGCCTGCTCACTCCGATCACCAGCTGGGTCGCGTTCACCGAGCGGGCGAACTCGACCAGCGTCCGCGGCACGTCCTCGCCGACCACCTGGTGGTAGCTGCCGCCGAGCTTCTCCACCAGCGCCCGCTGCGCCTCGAGCACGTGCGGCCGCGGGGTGCGGAGACCGTCGGGGGTCACCACGTGCACGGCGAGCAGGTCGCCCCCGGAGGCGCGGGCCGCGATCCGCGCGCCGCGCCGCAGCAGGGTCTCGCCCTCCGGCCCGCCGGTGAGGGTCACGACCACGCGCTCGCGCGCCTCCCAGGTGCTGTCGATGCCGTGCTCGACGCGGTAGTCGCGCAGCGCGCTGTCGACCTCGTCGGCGAGCCAGAGCAGCGCGAGCTCGCGCAGGGCGGTCAGGTTGCCGAGCCGGAAGTAGTTGGACAGGGCCGCGTCGATCCGCTCGGGCGGGTAGACGCGGCCGTCGGCGAGGCGGTCGCGCAGTGCCTGGGGCGCCAGGTCGACGACCTCGATCTGGTCGGCGGCGCGGAGGACCGCGTCCGGGATCGTCTCGCGCTGCGGCGCTCCGGTGATCGCGTGCACGACGTCGTTGAGCGATTCGATGTGCTGGATGTTCACGGTCGAGAAGACGGTGATGCCGGCGTCGAGGAGCGTCCGCACGTCCTCCCAGCGCTTCTCGTGCCGGGAGCCGGGGGCGTTGGTGTGCGCGAGCTCGTCGACCAGCGCGACGTCCGGCCGGCGGGCGAGCACCGCGTCGAGGTCCATCTCCTCGAGCAGCACACCGCGGTGCTCGACGGCCCGCCTCGGCACGACCTCGAGCCCCTCGACCATCGCGGCGGTGGCGGAGCGGCCGTGCGTCTCGACCACGGCCACCACGACGTCGCGGCCCTCGGCGGCGAGCCGGCGGCCCTCCTCGAGCATCGTGTAGGTCTTGCCCACTCCGGGCGCGGCTCCGAGGAGCACGCGCAGGCGGCCCTTCGTCATGCTCCCGGCCTCCCCTCGTGCTCGCGGCTCCGGGGCGTCCCGGGCTCGCGGGGCCGGCGTCGATCCGCTCGATCGGACGGTCCCGACGAGCCGATCGCGATTCTACGAGCCGGAGGCGCCACCGGAGCGGTCACAGCCGCGCGAGAGCGGCGTTGAGCTCGAGCACGTCCACCGTCGGCTCGCCGAGGTACCCGAGCTCGCGGCCCGCGGTGTGCTCGTCGACCAGCGCGCGCACGGCGCCTACGTCGAGCCCGCGGGCGGCGGCGACGCGGGGCGCCTGCAGCTGCGCGTAGGCGGGGCTGATCGCGGGGTCGAGCCCGGAGGCGGAGGCGGTCAGCGCGTCGGCCGGCACCGCGGCCGGATCGACGCCCTCGAACGCGGCGATCGCGGCCCGGCGCTCCTCGACGGACGCGACCAGGTCGGCGTTCTCGGGGCCGAGGTTGCTGCCGGTCGAGGCCGCGGCGTCGTATCCCGCGGCGGAGGGACGCGACTGGAACCACTCCGGCAGAGGCGCTCCGTCGGCGTCGGTGAACGACTGGCCGATCAGCGACGAGCCGATCACCGCGCCGTCCTGGCGCAGCAGCGAGCCGTTCGCCTGGGCGGGCAGGGCGAGCTGCCCGATCCCGAGCACCGCGAGCGGGTACGCCGCTCCCAGCAGCACGGTGAGCACGATCATCGCGCGCAGCGCGACACCGTAGGGACGGAACATGGTCTCTTCTCTCTGTCTTCGGTGGTCGGGACGGGCGGGTCAGAAGCCGGGGATCGCGGCGACGATCAGGTCGACGAGCTTGATCCCGAGGAACGGAGCGATCACTCCGCCCAGCCCGTAGACCAGGAGGTTGCGGCTGAGGATGCGCGAGGCGGCGACCGGGCGGTATGCCACTCCCCGCAGCGCGAGCGGGATCAGCACGACGATCACCAGAGCGTTGAACACGATCGCCGAGAGGATCGCCGAGGCCGGCGAGTGCAGCTGCATCACGTTCAGCACCGCGAGCCCGGGGAAGACCCCCGCGAACATCGCCGGGATGATCGCGAAGTACTTCGCCACGTCGTTCGCGATCGAGAACGTGGTGAGCGCCCCGCGGGTGATCAGCAGCTGCTTCCCGATCCGCACGATGTCGATGAGCTTGGTGGGGTCGGAGTCGAGGTCGACCATGTTGCCCGCCTCCTTCGCCGCGGAGGTGCCGGTGTTCATCGCCACGCCCACGTCGGCCTGCGCGAGGGCCGGAGCGTCGTTGGTGCCGTCGCCGGTCATCGCGACCAGCGCGCCGCCCTCCTGCTCGCGCCGGATCAGGGCGAGCTTGTCCTCGGGGGTCGCCTCGGCGAGGTAGTCGTCGACTCCCGCCTCCGCCGCGATCGCCTTCGCGGTCAGCGGGTTGTCGCCCGTGATCATCACGGTGCGGATGCCCATCGCGCGCAGCTCCGAGAAGCGCTCGGCGAGCCCGTCCTTCACCACGTCCTTCAGGTGCACGACGCCGAGCAGGCGGGCGCCGTGGGCGTCCTTCACCGCGACGACGAGGGGCGTGCCGCCGCTCTCCGAGACGCCGTCGACGAGCACCGTGAGGCGCGCTGCGACCGCGGAGGGGAGCGGCCCCTCCTCCTCCACCCAGGCGCGCACGGCCGAGCCGGCGCCCTTGCGGATGGAGGAGCCGTCGGGGAGGTCGAGCCCGCTCATCCGGGTCTGCGCGGTGAACGGCACCACGGCGGCCTGAGCGGGCTCGACGGCGGGGCGGCCCGAGTCGCCCGCGAGGTCGACGATCGACTTCCCCTCGGGCGTCGGGTCGCTGAGCGAGGAGGAGGCGGCCGCGTCGACGAGCGCGGCCTGCGCCACCCCGTCGAGCGGGAGGAACGCCACCGCGCGGCGGTTGCCGTAGGTGATCGTCCCCGTCTTGTCGAGCAGGAGCGTCGTGACGTCGCCCGCCGCCTCCACGGCCCGGCCGGACATCGCGAGCACATTGCGCTGCACGAGCCGGTCCATGCCGGCGATGCCGATGGCCGAGAGGAGGGCGCCGATGGTGGTCGGGATGAGGCAGACGAGCAGGGCGACCAGCACAGGGACGCTCACGGAGGCTCCCGCGAACGAGGCGATCGGGTTCAGGGTCAGCACGACCACGACGAACACGATCGAGAGGCTCGCCAGGAGGATGTCGAGCGCGATCTCGTTCGGCGTCTTCTGCCGCGACGCGCCCTCGACCAGTCCGATCATCCGGTCGACGAAGGTCTCGCCCGGCCTGGAGGTGATGCGCACCACGATCCGGTCGGAGAGCACTCGCGTGCCGCCCGTCACCGCGCTGCGGTCGCCCCCGCTCTCGCGGACGACCGGGGCCGACTCGCCCGTGATCGCCGACTCGTCGATGGAGGCGATGCCCCAGACGATGTCGCCGTCGCCGGGCACGAGGTCGCCCGCCTCCGCCACGACCACGTCCCCCAGCTGCAGCTCGGCCGAGGAGACCTCGACCAGGCGGGCCGACAGGGCGGAGGGGTCCGCCGGGTCGTAGTCGGCCACGCGCCGGGCCGGAGTGCTGGTGCGGGTGGCGCGCAGGCTCTCGGCCTGCGCCTTGCCGCGGCCCTCGGCCACCGACTCCGCGAGGTTCGCGAACACCACGGTGAGCCAGAGCCAGATCGCGATGCCGGCCGTGAAGGTGACGGGCACCGTCGATCCGCCCGACTCCTCCGGCCCGCCGAGGAACGGCTCGGCGATCGCCAGCAGCGTGGTCAGCACGGCGCCGACCTCGACGATGAACATGACGGGGCTGCGCCACATCAGGCGCGGATCGAGCTTGCGCAGCGCTCCGGGGAGCGCGGCGGCGAGCTGGCGCGGCCCGAGGGCGGCGCGGGTGGGGCGCGCGGGTTCCGCGGGGGCCTCGGTCAGTGCAGTGGTCATCGGAGTCGCAGTCCTTCCGCCAGGGGGCCCAGCGCGAGTACGGGGAAGTAGGTGAGCGCGGTCACGACGACCGTGACGCCCACGAGGAGGCCGACGAACTGCGGCCGGTGGGTGGGCAGCGTGCCGGCGCTGGAGGGCACCGGCGACTGCGCCGCGAGCGAGCCGGCCAGGGCGAGCACCAGCAGGATCGGGAGGAAGCGGCCGAGGAGCATCGCGACGCCGAGCGCCGTGTTCAGCCAGGGCGTGTTCGCCGTCAGCCCCGCGAACGCCGAGCCGTTGTTGTTGGCCGCGGAGGTGAAGGCGTAGAGCACCTCCGAGAGCCCGTGCAGCCCGGGGTTCAGGATCGACGTGCTCTCCACGTCCTCCCGCACCGCCGGGATCGCGAAGCTCAGGGCCGTGCCGGCCAGCACGAGCGTCGGCGTCACGAGGATGTAGAGGCTCGCGAGCTTGATCTCGCGCGGGCCGAGCTTCTTGCCCAGGTACTCGGGCGTCCGGCCGACCAGCAGCCCGCCGACGAACACGGCCAGCACCGCGAGCACGAGCATCCCGTAGAGGCCCGAGCCGACGCCGCCGGGGGCGACCTCGCCGAGCATCATGTTGAGCATCGGCAGCATGCCGCCGAGCGCGGTGAAGGAGTCGTGCATCGCGTTGACGGCGCCGGTCGAGGTGAGGGTCGAGGCGGTCGCGTAGAGGGCGGAGCCGGCGATGCCGAAGCGCGTCTCCTTTCCCTCCATCGCCGCTCCGGCGGCCTGCGCCGCGGATCCGCCGCCGGCCGCCTCCAGTGCGGTGAGGGCTGCGAGCGACACGACGAAGATCGTCGCCATCGCCGCGAGGATCGCGCGCCCCTGCCGCACGTCGCCGACCATCCGGCCGAAGGTGCGCGGCAGCGAGAACGGGATCGCGAGGATCAGCACGATCTGCAGCAGCGACACCCACGCCGAGGGGTTCTCGAACGGGTGCGCGGAGTTGGCGTTGAAGTAGCCGCCGCCGTTGGTGCCGAGCAGCTTGATCGCCTCCTGCGAGGCCACCGCGCCGCCCGGGATGCTCTGCTCGCCGCCGGTGAGCGTGGTCACCGTCAGCGGGCCGTTCAGGTTCTGGATCACGCCGCCCGCGATCATCACGACCGCGGCCACCACCGCGAGGGGCAGCAGGAGGCGCAGAGTGCCGCGCACGAGGTCGACCCAGAAGTTGCCGAGCGTGCCCGAGGAGCGGCGCGCGAATCCGCGGATCAGCGCCACCGCCACCGCGAGGCCCACGGCCGCCGAGACGAAGTTCTGCACGGCGAGGCCGCCGAGCTGCACCGCGAAGCCGAGGGTCGCCTCCGGCGAGTAGGACTGCCAGTTGGTGTTGGTGACGAACGAGACGGCGGTGTTGAACGCGAGCCCCTCGGGCACCGCGGGCAGCCCGAGGGAGCCGGGCAGGACCGCTTGGAGGCGCTGCATCCCGTAGAGCAGGAGCACGCCGACGAGCGAGAAGGCCAGCACGGCGCGGAGGTAGGCGCGCCAGCTCTGCTCGCCCGCGGAGTCGACGCCGATGAGGCGGTAGACGCCGCGCTCGATCGCGAGGTCGTGCGTGGAGGTGTAGACGCGGAACATGTGGTCGCCGAGGGGGCGGTGGAGGAGGGCGACGGCCAGGCCGACGGTCGCGACCTGGAGGACGGCGAGGAGCGGATCCATCAGAAGCGCTCCGGTCGGATCAGGGCCGCGAGGAGGTAGACGACGGCGGCGAGCGCCAGCACGGCCGCGAGGGCGTCGAAGACGATCACCGGCCCGCCTCCTTCTCGCGGGTCCCGCGGGTCGCCGAGGGGGGCGGTCCGCCCAGCCGCTCGACCCCCTTCGCGGCGAGAGCGATGAGCGAGAAGAGGGCGAGCACGCCGAGGAGGTAGGCGAGGTCGAGCACGGAGGACTCCATCCGGGGAGCGGACGACGCCCGGGACCGGACGCCTGCCGGGAAGCGGCACAGGATGTGATGCAACACCCCCCGGGAGCCGCTCGGAGCCGTCCTCACGGTTCCCCTACGGCCCCGCCCCGAGTCCTCGCGATTCCCTGACGCGACGGCTGCCGGCGCGCCGTCGAGGCGACTCGAGACGCCCGCCCGGCAGCACTGAGAGCGTTCTCCCCCAGCAACGGCGCGGATCAGCGGACCGAAGATCACATTTAGGCATCGCCTGGACAAATTCGCGACTCGCGCTTTACTCCCTCCGATCGAAGGAATATGTTCTCTCCGTGGACAAAGCCCCTCGGGGCTCTCCCGCTCTCCTGGGCGACGACACGACGGCGTGCTCCACACGTGCACGCCTCGCGCCGTCCTCTCCCTCGGACACTGCTTTCAGAGAGGAATGCACTCCATGAAGTTCTCCCGCGGCATCACCACGCTGGCCGCCGCCGGCATCATCTCCCTCGGCCTCGCGGCCTGTTCCGCGAGCCCTGCCAACTCCGGAGGCGCCGCTGCCGGCGCCGGCGCGGAAGGCGACTGCTCCGTCGGCATCTCGATGCCGACCCGCAGCCTCGAGCGCTGGATCAACGACGGCGAAGGCCTGCAGAAGCAGCTCGAGGGCGAGGACTGCACCGTCGACCTCCAGTACGCCGACAACAAGACCGATCAGCAGATCTCGCAGATCCAGAACCAGATCGCCGGCGGCTCCAAGATCCTGGTCATCGCCGCGATCGACGGCGAGGCGCTCGCGCCCGTCCTCGCCGAGGCGAAGAAGCAGAACGCCAGCGTCATCGCCTACGACCGTCTCATCAACGGCACCGCGGACGTCGACTACTACGCGACCTTCGACAACTACAAGGTCGGCCAGCTCCAGGGCCAGTACATCGAGTCGACCCTCGACCTGAAGAACGCCGCGGGCCCCTTCACCCTCGAGCCCTTCGCCGGCAGCCCCGACGACAACAACGCGAAGTTCTTCTTCTCCGGCGCGTGGGACGTCCTGCAGCCCTACATCGAGAGCGGGAAGCTCACCGTCCCCTCGGGCAAGTCGCCCGCCTCGGACGACGACTGGGCCTCGATCGGCATCCAGGGCTGGGCCTCCGACAAGGCGCAGTCCGAGATGGACAACCGCCTCTCCTCCTTCTACACCGGCGGCCAGAAGGTCGACGTCGTGCTCTCCCCCAACGACAGCCTGGCCATCGGCATCGAGGCCTCGCTGAAGTCGGCCGGCTACACCCCCGGCGCCGACTACCCGGTCATCACCGGCCAGGACGCCGACAAGGCCAACGTCAAGGCGATCCTCGCCGACGAGCAGTCCATGACGGTCTGGAAGGACACCCGCACCCTCGGCGACCGCGTCTTCCAGATGGTGCAGTCGATCGTCGCGGGCGAGGAGCCCGAGGTCAACGACACCGAGACCTACGACAACGGCGAGAAGGTCGTCCCGTCCTACCTGCTGGAGCCGCAGGTCGTCACGAAGGACGACGTGCAGTCGGTCCTCGTCGACTCCGGCTTCCTCAAGGCCGGCGACGTCGGACTCTGATCCGTCGGGCGGGGGCGGGGAGGAGCGGTCCTCCCCGCCCCCGCCTCCCCGTCCGCACACCACTCCCCCCAACGAAGTGAGGCCCTGTTGGCCAGTCCCATCCTCATCATGCGCGACATCGTCAAGGAGTTCGGCGGCGGCGTCCGGGCTCTCGACGGCGTCTCGCTCTCGGTCCAGCCCGGCGAGGTCCACGCCATCTGCGGCGAGAACGGCGCCGGCAAGTCGACCCTGATGAAAGTCCTCTCCGGCGTCTACCCGTACGGCAGCTTCGAGGGCACCATCGAGTTCGAGGGCGAGGAGGCGCAGTACCGGTCGATCAACGACAGCGAGGCCGACGGCATCGTGATCATCCACCAGGAGCTCGCCCTCAGCCCCTACCTCTCCATCGCCGAGAACATCTTCCTCGGCAACGAGAAGTCGACCCGCGGCGTCATCAACTGGAACGCGACCAACGCGGAGGCGGCGAAGCTGCTCGCCCGCGTCGGCCTCGCCGAGAGCCCCGCGACCAAGATCCTCGAGCTCGGCGTCGGCAAGCAGCAGCTCGTCGAGATCGCCAAGGCCCTCGCCAAGGAGGTGAAGCTCCTCATCCTCGACGAGCCCACCGCCGCCCTCAACGACGAGGACAGCGACCACCTGCTGGGCCTGATCGACCAGCTCCGCAAGCAGGGCATCACCTGCATCATCATCAGCCACAAGCTGAAGGAGATCCGCGCCATCGCGGACACCGTCACGATCATCCGCGACGGCCGCACCATCGAGAGCTTCCCGATGGCCGGCGAGGAGGCGTCCGAGAGCCGGATCATCCGCGCGATGGTCGGCCGCGACCTCAACAGCATGTTCCCGCCGCGCGACCCGCAGATCGGCGAGGAGAAGCTGCGCGTCGAGAACTGGACGGTCCACCACCCGGTCGACATCGACCGCGTGGTCGTCGACGACGCCTCCTTCACCGTCCGCGCCGGCGAGATCGTCGGCTTCGCGGGCCTGATGGGCGCCGGCCGCACCGAGCTCGCGATGAGCATCTTCGGGAGGAGCTACGGCACCGGCATCTCCGGCCGTGTCTTCAAGGACGGCGAGGAGATCCAGACCCGCACCGTCGACGAGGCGATCCGCAACGGCCTCGCCTACGCGACCGAGGACCGCAAGCGCTACGGGCTCAACCTCATCGGCGACATCACCGTCAACGTCTCGGCCGCCGCGCTCTCGCGCCTGGCCCGGCTCGGCGTGATCGACAAGCACCGCGAGTACAAGGTCGCCGACTCGTACCGCTCGAAGATGAACATCAAGGCGCCGACCGTCTCGGCCGTCACGGGGAAGCTCTCCGGCGGCAACCAGCAGAAGGTCGTCCTCTCGAAGTGGATCTTCTCCGGTCCCGACGTGCTGATCCTCGACGAGCCCACCCGCGGCATCGACGTGGGAGCCAAGTACGAGATCTACGGGATCATCAACGAGCTCGCGGCCCAGGGCAAGGCGGTCGTCGTCATCTCGTCCGAGCTGCCCGAGCTGATCGGCCTCGCCGACCGCATCTACACCATCTCCGAGGGACGGATCACGGGCGAGATCGATCGCGCCGACGCCACCCAGGAGCACCTCATGCACTACATGACCGCCGGAAAGGAACAGGCCCGATGAGCGCCACGACCACCACAGCTCCGGCAGGGACACCCGCCGACACGCCCTCCACCCCGCCCAAGCGCTCGCGCCGGCTGAACATCAACCTCCGGCAGTACGGCATCCTCGCCGCGCTGGCCATCATCATCCTGCTCTTCCAGGTGCTGACCGGCGGGCGCCTGCTCCTGCCCGGCAACGTCAACAACCTGATCCAGCAGAACGCCTACGTGCTGATCCTCGCGATCGGCATGGTGATGGTGATCATCGCCGGCCACATCGACCTCTCGGTCGGCTCGGTCGTGGCGATGGTCGGCGCCATCTCGGCGATCGCGATGAACAACTGGGGCCTGCCCTGGTGGGCGGCCGTCATCGTCGCCCTCGTCACCGGCGCCGCCGTCGGAGCCTGGCAGGGCTTCTGGGTCGCCTTCGTCGGCATACCGGCGTTCATCGTGACCCTCGCGGGCATGCTGATCTTCCGCGGCTTCACCCTCGTCCTCCTCACCGGCGGAACGATCAACGGCCTCCCCACCGAGTTCACCGCGATCGGCGCCGGCTGGCTGCCGGGCGTCCTCGGCGGCATCGCCGGGCGCGACGCGCTCACCCTGGTCCTCGGCCTGATCGTCTGCGTCGTGCTCGTGGCCCAGCAGCTCCGCAGCCGCGCGACTCTCCGCCGCCTCGAGCTGCCCCGCGAGCCCATCGGCTCGCTGGTCGCGAAGTCGGCCATCGCCGTCATCGCGATCATGGCTCTGGCCTGGCTGCTCGCCGGCTACAGCGGGACCCCGATCATCCTGATCGTGCTCGCCGTGCTGATCCTCGCCTACAGCTTCGTGCTCGGCCGGACGGTCTTCGGCCGCCACATCTACGCGATGGGCGGCAACCTGTTCGCCGCGATGATGTCCGGCGTCAAGACGAAGTGGGTCAACTTCTTCATCTTCGTCAACATGGGCGCACTGGCCGGAGTCGCGGGCATCGTCAGCACCGCCCGTGCCGGCGGTGCGGTCGCCTCGGCCGGACAGAACTACGAGCTGGACGCGATCGCCGCGGTCTTCATCGGCGGCGCCGCCGTCCAGGGAGGCGTGGGCACCGTCGTCGGAGCCGTCATCGGCGGACTCGTGATGGGCGTGCTCAACATGGGCCTGTCCATCCTCTCGGTCGACGCGGCCTGGCAGATGGCGATCAAGGGCTTCGTGCTCCTGCTCGCGGTGGCGTTCGACATCTTCAACAAGCGCCGCGCCGGCGGCCGCTAGCGAGACCGCAACCTCCAGCGAGACGTTCGGAACCTCGCAGGGTGGCGGGCGCGCAGCGCGCGGCTCCGGGCAGCGAGCGGAGGGGCGGGCGGGCCGGCTCCGGCCGCTGAGCGAAGTCGGGGGGACGCTCGCGGTCCTTTCTTCTACAGTTCTCGGGCGCGGCTTTCCTTCGGGAGGCCGCGCCCGAGTGCATCCGAGACCCGTCCGGGTCCAGCGACAGACAGGCGCGATCATGGCAGGAGCAGTCGGAGCCTCCAGCAACGCGCTGCTGCGCCGCACGAACCTGGCGAGTCTCGCGACGCTGGTGCACCGCTCCGGGCCCACCAGCCGCGCCGAGCTCGGCCGCCTCACCGGGCTGAACCGCTCCGCCGTCGCGAACCTCGTCGGCGAGCTGAGCGAGCTCGGCTGGGTCTCGGAGGAGACCACCGCGCCCGACGGCCGCATCGGCCGCCCCAGCGCCACCGTCGTCCCCGGCGACCGGTTCGCCGCCGTCGGCGTCCACCTCGACACCGACGCGATCATCGTCGGCCTGGTCGGCCTGCACGGCGAGCTGCTGCGCCGCGTCCGCTTCGACACCCCGAAGCCCGCGAGCCCCGCCACGGTGGTCCGCGTCGTCACCGGGATCGTCGAGGGCTTCCGGTCCGAGCGGGAGACGCTGCGCACGCTGGTCGGCGCGGGCGTCGCCGTCCCCGGCCTGGTCCAGGCCGACTCCGGCTTCGTCCACCGCGCCCCGCACCTGGGCTGGCGCGACGTCGACCTCGCCACCCAGCTGAGCCGGGCCCTCGACCTCCCGGTCGCCGTCGGCAACGACGCGACCCTCGGCGCCATCGGCGAGTCCCTCTTCGGAGCCGCGCACGGCGTGGCCGACGTCGTCTACGTCACCGGCGGCGCCGGCGGCATCGGCGGAGGAGTCATCATCGGCGGCGTCCCGCTCCAGGGCTCCTCGGGGTTCGCGGCCGAGCTGGGCCACACCCTCGTCGTCACGAACGGCCGCCTCTGCGGCTGCGGCCGGCGCGGCTGCCTCGAGGCCGAGGTCCGGATGCGCTCCCTCCTCGACGTCCTCGGCGCCCGCGTCCTCGACCAGGACGAGCTCGACATCGCCCTGGGCACCTCCCGCGACCCCGCCGTCCTGGGCGAGGTCGCCCGCCAGGTCGACCTGCTCTCGGAGGGCCTGTCCACCTACATCAACCTCTTCAACCCCACCGCGGTCGTGCTCGGCGGCTTCCTCGGCTCGCTGCTCACCGTCGACCGCGAGCGCCTCGCCGCTCGCGTGTCCGCCCGCGCCCTGAGCGACCTCGCGCGCGGCGTGCGGATCGAGCGCGCGGCTCTGCGCTCCAGGCTGGAACTCGTCGGCGCCGCGGAGCTACCCTGGCGGCGGGCGCTGGCGGATCCCGCCGCCGTCACCGGGGGCGCGCAGCCGCCGGGTGGGAGCAGCAGCCGCGAGGACGCCCTGGGCGCCCGCGCCTGACCCCGGCACTCGAGTGCCGGCACCGCGTCGAGGAGGACGAGCATGGCCGACTGGAACGACACGATCATCGAGGAGTTCCGCGCGAACGGCGGGACCGTGACCACGGGCGGCTTCGGGAGGAGCCTCGTGCTGGTGCACCACCGCGGCGCCCGCTCCGGGGAGGAGCGCGTGACTCCGCTGATGGCGCTGCACCCCTCCGACGACGTCTGGCTGCTCGCCGCGTCCGCGGCGGGCGCGCCGAAGCACCCCGCCTGGTTCCACAACCTGGTCGCCCACCCGGACCTGGCGATCGAGACCCCCGACGACGGCACGGTCGACGTCCGGGCCCGCGTCCTCACCGGGGAGGAGCGCGACGCCGCCTGGGCCCGCTTCACCACCGCCTCCGCCGGCTTCCTCGACTACGAGAAGCGCACCACCCGCACGATCCCCGTCGTGGAGCTCACTCGCCGCTGACCGCGGGCTCCGGTGCGATCTGCAGGAGATCCGCGTCTTCCGTCCCCGATCGATCGGAGGAGAGCGCTCCCGCGCGCGGATCCCCTGCACATCGCACCGACCCCGGCAGGCCGGACGGCAGTCGGCCTCGCCCCCGACACGACGAAGCCCCCGACCGGACATCCGATCGGGGGCTCGTCATCTGGTGCGCGAGGGGGGAGTTGAACCCCCACGCCCTTTCGGGCACACGGACCTGAACCGTGCGCGTCTGCCTATTCCGCCACTCGCGCTCACCAGCGGCACCGAAGCGCCGACGAGAAATCGTAGCATCCCCCGGCCCCGGAGCCGAACCGGCACCCGCCGCCCCGAGCAGTCGCTCCCCCGGGAGCGGGCACCGGGCCGCCGCGGAGAGAGCGCGCACACGGCTGTCCGGCCGCGAAACCACTGCGGAGGATCGCGCATCCAGACCATCCCAGTAACATGCCCGTAGCCGTGCGCGGCGCAGACCAAGACGAGGAAGCGGCGACGGGCGCGCAGACATCTCGATCCGTGCGCGACCGCCGAGAAGGCGAAGAACCGGAAGATCGGAAGACTGTGGGCATACTGGACAACTTCGAGAAGGGACTCGAGCGCGTCGTCAACGGCGCGTTCGCGCGGACCTTCAAGTCGGGTCTGCAGCCGGTCGAGCTCGCCTCCGCCCTCCGCCGGGAGCTCGACACCAGCGCCGCCGTGGTCAGCCGCGACCGCATCCTCGTCCCCAACAGCCTCGTCCTGCGGATGTCCGCGACCGACCTCGACCGGATGCAGCGCCTCGGCGCCACGCTGATCGACGAGCTCACCACGGTCGCCACCGAGCACGCCACCAAGCAGGGGTTCCGCTTCCCCGGCCCGATCGACATCTCGCTCGCCGTCGATCCGGCGCTCAGCGACGGCATGGTCGAGGTCGACTCCCGCAGCGTGAAGGGCACCGTCGCCTACACGCCCGTCCTCGACATCGACGGCCGACGCCACCCGATCACCAGGGCGCGCACCGTCATCGGCCGCGGCAGCGACGCCGACATCACCGTCGACGACTCGGGCACGTCCCGCAAGCACGTCGAGATCCTCTGGGACGGCTCCCGCGCCCAGGTGCACGACCTCGGGTCCACGAACGGCTCCACCCTCGACGGCCGGCCCGTCACGCAGGCGCCCCTGGCCCCCGAGCAGACCATCACGATCGGGCGCACCTCGATCGTCTACCGCGTCGTGCAGGGCTCCGCGCCCGCACGCTCCGACCGCCCGTCGTCCGGCAGGGCAGCCGGACGCGGCTCCGAGGGATTCTGGGACGACCGGCTATGAGCGAGCTCACTCTCTTCCTCCTGCGCATCGCGTTCCTCGCGCTGCTGTGGTTCTTCGTGTTCGGCATCGTCTACGCGCTGCGCTCCGACCTGTTCGGGCAGCGCGTGCGCAAGCTGCCGCCCGGCGCGCAGGCCGCGTCGCCCGAGGCCCCGTTCGTGACGGCGGCCCAGCCCGTGGTCGCCGCGGCCGCCCCGGCTCCCGCGCCCGCGCAGCCCGCCTCCCCGTCGGCCCCCTCGGCCCGGAGGAGCCGCGAGGCCGCCGCCGAGCGCGCCGAGCAGGGAGGCGCCGCCACGGTCCACACGGCGCAGCGCCTCGTGATCACCTCGGGCCCCAAGCGGGGCACCGAGCTCGAGCTGACCGGCGACCCGCTGACGATCGGCCGCTCCGCCGAGTCGACGCTGGTCATCCGCGACGACTACACCTCGACCCACCACGCGCGCCTGCTCCTCTGGAACGACGAGTGGATGATCCAGGACCTCGACTCCACCAACGGCACCTTCCTCGACGGCCGCCGTGTCGGCGCGCCCACCAAGGTGCCGCTGGACACGCCCGTGAAGGTCGGCACCACCACCTTCGAACTGCGGCGGTCGTAGCGCGTGGCCCCCACTCCGGAGAGCGGCTCCGGCCACGGCGCGGTGCGCGAGAGCGCCGCCGTCTCGCACGTCGGCAGGATCCGCTCCAACAACCAGGACTCCGGCTATGCGGGCCGGCAGCTCTTCGTCGTCGCCGACGGCATGGGCGGCCACGCGGGCGGCGACGTCGCCTCCTCCATCGCGATCAAGCGCATCGCGGAGGCCGACCGCGTCTACGCCTCCACCTACGAGGCCGAGGACGAGCTCAAGCGCACCCTGCTCGCGGCCAACACCCTGCTGGCCGACGCCGTGGTCGACCACCCCGAGCTCACCGGCATGGGCACCACCGTCAGCGCGATCGCCCGCGTCGGCGAGTCCGTGGCGATCGCGCACATCGGCGACTCCCGCATCTACGTCCTCCGCGACGGCAGGCTCGAGCAGGTCACGACCGACCACACCTTCGTGCAGCGCCTGGTCGACTCCGGCCGCATCACGGAGGAGGAGGCGATGACGCACCCGCGCCGCTCCGTCCTGATGCGGGTCCTCGGCGACGTGCACACCAATCCCGAGATCGACACGCTGACGCTCGAGACCGAGCCGCACGACCGCTGGCTGATCTGCTCCGACGGCCTCTCCGGCGTCGTCCCGCACGACGAGATCCTCAAGGAGCTCAGCCGCGACGAGACCGCGCAGCAGGTGGCCGACCGCCTGATCCGCGACAGCCTCTCGCACGGCGCCCCCGACAACGTCACCGTCGTCGTCCTCGACATCCCCGGGGCGGGCGACACCGCCCGGATCCTCGCCCCCGTGGAGGAGCCGGTGGTCGTCGGATCCGCCGCCGCGCCCACGCCCTTCAGCACCGACGACTCCCAGAACCGCGTCCGGATCCCCGGCCTCCGCCTGCACCCCCGCGCTCCCGCCGCGCAGGGCCCCACCCACTTCGAGCCCGCGTCCGAGGACTACCTCGACGAGCTGATCGAGGAGGACCGCCGCCGGCACCTGCGCCGCCGCGTCACCTGGCTCGTCGGCCTGTCCCTCGTGCTCATCATCGGCTTCCTCGGGATCCTCTTCGCCTACGACTGGACGCAGTCGCGCTTCTACGTCGGCACCGACGGGGACACCGTGATCATCTATCAGGGCATCCAGCAGTCGGTCGGCCCGCTCTCGCTCTCGGAGGTGAAGGAGGACACGGGCATCCCGCTCGACTCCCTCCGCGCCTACGACGTGGAGCAGCTGGAGCAGACGATCAGCGCCGACTCCTACGCCGGCGCGGTCGACATCGTCGAGCGCCTCACGGACGCGAACGGAGCACCATGACGGACGCCGCCACGGCCACCGCCCGCCCCGCCCCCGAGCGGCAGGGCTTCTTCCGCCAGAAGCTGCGCAATCTCGAGCTCCTGCTCCTGATCGGCGCCTGCCTGATCGACGCCGGCGCGATCGTGCTCGTGCAGCTCGGCGCCCTCGGCTCGATCGACACCACGCTGGTCTCGCTGGGCGCCGGCCTCTCGGCGCTCGTGCTCGCCGTGCACGTCGTGCTGCGGTTCGCGGCTCCGGCCGCCGACCCCTTCCTCCTCCCGATCGCCACCGTGCTGAACGGCCTGGGCGTCGCCGAGATCTACCGGATCGACATCGCCGACGGCGCGACCGGCTGGGAGTCGGTGGCGGTGCGGCAGATCTTCTGGAGCGCCCTGGCCGTCGTGGCGGCGATCGTGGTGCTGCTGGTCATCCGCAACCACCGCGTGCTGTTCCGCTACACCTACGTCGCCGGGTTCGCGGCGATCGTGCTGCTCCTGCTGCCGCTCCTGCCCTTCATCGGCCGCGAGGTCAGCGGTGCGCGCGTCTGGATCGGGATCGGCGACGTGGCGAGCTTCCAGCCCGGAGAGATCGCCAAGATCGCCCTCGCGGTCTTCTTCGCCGGCTACCTCGTGCGCAACCGCGACTCCCTCTCGATGGTGGGCCGCACCGTCCTCGGGATGCGCTTCCCGCGCCTGCGCGACCTCGGCCCGATCCTGGTGGTCTGGGCCGTCACGATGGGCGTCATCGTCTTCCAGCGCGACCTCGGGACGGCGCTGCTCTACTTCGGCCTGTTCCTGGTCATGCTCTACGTCGCGACCGGCCGCACCAGCTGGGTCCTCATCGGCGTCGGCCTGTTCCTCGGCGGCGCGCTCCTGGCGAGCCAGACGCTCGACTACGTCGGCAACCGCTTCGCGAACTGGCTCGAGCCCTTCAGCGCCGAGCGCTACGGGGCGGATCCGGGCGGCAGCTACCAGCTCGTGCAGGGCCTCTTCGGCCTCGCGCACGGCGGGCTCCTCGGCACGGGCCTCGGCCAGGGGATGCCGGACCTCACGCCGGTCCCGCAGTCCGACTACATCATCGCCAGCCTCGGCGAGGAGCTGGGTCTCGCCGGGCTGTTCGCGATCTTCGGCCTCTACCTCCTGCTGGTCTCGCGCGGGTTCCGCATCGGCTTCGCCGGGCAGGACGACTTCGGGCGCCTCCTGGGAGTCGGCCTCTCGTTCGTGATCGCCCTGCAGTGCTTCATCGTCATCGGAGGCGTCACCCGCGTCATCCCGCTGACCGGCCTGACCACGCCGTTCCTCGCCGCCGGCGGCTCCTCCCTCGTGGCGAACTGGATGATCGTGGCGGTGCTGCTGCGCCTGTCCGACACAGTCCGCAGTCAGCCTCGTCTGGTGGTGTGATCCGTCGATGAACCGAGAACTCAAACGGGTGAGCCTCGTCGTGCTGACGATGTTCGTGGCCCTCTTCCTCTCCACCACCACCATCCAGGTGATCCAGGCCGACTCCCTCGTCGAGGACGGCCGCAACACGCGGACCCTCTACGAGAGCTTCTCGACCGAGCGCGGAGCGATCCTCGCCGGCGGTCAGCCGATCGCCTCCTCGACGCCGTCGGACGACCTGTACAAGTTCCAGCGGCAGTACGCGAACGGCCCGCTCTACTCCGCCGTGACCGGCTACTTCACGCTGAACCAGGGGACCACCGGCATCGAGCGCACGCTCAACGACTACCTCTCGGGCACCTCGAACTCGCAGTTCTTCGACGAGATCAACAACCTCGTCACGGGCCAGGACCCGAAGGGCGCCTCGGTCGAGCTCTCGATCGACCCGGTCGCCCAGCAGGCCGCCTTCGACGCGCTCGGCGACTACACGGGGGCCGTCGTCGTGACGGAGCCGGCCACCGGCCGCATCCTCGCGATGGTCTCGAAGCCCACCTTCGACCCGACTGCGCTGGCCTCCCACGACACCGACGACGTCCTCGCCGCCTACCGGGCGCTGAACGACGACTCCTCCGAGCCCCTCGTGAACCGGGCGATCGGCGGCTCGCTCAACCCGCCCGGCTCCGTCTTCAAGCTCGTGGTGGCCTCGGCCGCCCTCGAGTCCGGCCGCTTCACCGCCGACTCGAGCTTCCCCAACGTCGAGTCGTACACGCTGCCCGGCTCCTCCTCTCAGGTGATCAACTCCGGAGGGGGTCTCTGCGGCTCCGGCGACACGGTCACGCTGGCGACCGCGGTCTCGCTCTCGTGCAACGTCCCGATGGCCGAGATGGGCGTGCAGCTGGGCGCGGACGCCATCCGCTCGCAGGCCGAGAAGTTCGGCTTCGACACCGAGCTCGAGATCCCGATGTCGGTCGAGGCGAGCACCTACCCGACGAAGACGGACGACGCCCAGACGGCCCTCACCGCCTTCGGGCAGTACGAGGTGCGCGCGACGCCGCTGCAGATCGCCATGGTCTCCGCGGCGATCGCGAACGGCGGCGATGTGATGCAGCCGAACCTGGTCGACTCGATCCGCTCGCAGGACCTCAGCGTCCTGCAGCAGTTCCAGGAGAAGTCGCTCGGCCGGGCGGTGAGCACGCAGACCGCGGACGCCGTCAAGGCGATGATGGTCGCCAGCGTCCAGGGCGGCGCAGCGACGAATGCAACAATAGGGGGCGTCACTGTGGCCGGTAAGACCGGTACCGCCGAGAACGGCGGGGACGACCCGTACACCCTCTGGTTCACCGGATTCGCGCCTGCGGACGACCCGCAGTACGCCATCACCGTGCTCGTGGAGAACGGTGGAGGGCTCGGCCAGACCGGGTACGGCAACCTGATCGCCGCACCCATCGGACAACAGGTACTAGAGGCGGTGCTGAACAAATGAGACCCACGACAGGCCTCACCTTCGGGGGACGCTACGAGCTGCAGTCCCGGATCGCCATCGGCGGCATGGGAGAGGTGTGGCAGGCGACCGATCTGGTCATCGGCCGCACCATCGCGATCAAGATCCTGAAGGACGAGTACCTCGGCGACCCCGGCTTCCTCGAGCGCTTCCGCGCCGAGGCCCGCCACGCGGCGCTGGTCAACCACGAGGGCATCGCCAACGTCTACGACTACGGCGAGGAGGACGGCTCGGCCTACCTGGTCATGGAGCTCGTCCCCGGCGAGGCGCTCTCGACCGTCCTCGAGCGCGAGCGCGTCCTCTCGACCGACAAGGTCCTCGACATCGTCGCGCAGACCGCGCTCGCCCTGCACGCCGCGCACGCCGCGGGCCTCGTGCACCGCGACGTGAAGCCGGGCAACCTGCTCATCACGCCGGACGGCCGCGTCAAGATCACCGACTTCGGCATCGCGCGCATCGCCGACCAGGTCCCGCTGACGGCGACCGGCCAGGTCATGGGCACGGTCCAGTACCTGTCCCCGGAGCAGGCGAGCGGCCAGCCCGCCTCCCCCGCCACCGACATCTACTCGCTGGGCATCGTCGCGTACGAGTGCCTGGCCGGGCGCCGCCCCTTCACGGGCGAGTCGCAGGTCGCCATCGCGATGGCGCAGATCAACGACACCCCGCCGGAACTGCCGGTCACGGTCGCCGAGCCGGTGCGCAACCTCGTCTACTCCTGCATCGCCAAGAAGCCGGCCGACCGCCCCGCCACCGCCGCGCACCTCGCGCGGGCGGCCCAAGCGCTGCGCTCGGGCGACGTGCGCGGAGCGGCGCTGGCCGTCCCCGCGGTCCTCAGCGACCTGCCCGCGACGCAGGCGACCACGGTCCTCCCCTCCAACCAGGGCGCGACGCAGGCGACCACGGTGCTGCCCTCCGGAGCGCCCGCGGCCGCGGCCGCCGCTCCGTTCGTGCCGGTCGAGGAGCCGCTGGAGCCGGCCGAGGAGCCGCGCAGGCGCAGCCCCTGGACCTGGCCGCTGATCGCCCTCATCGTGATCCTCGCCGTCGTCATCGCGGGCACGATCTTCGCCCTGACGACCGGCGGGAGCAGCGACCCGGCCGCCTCCCCGACCGCGACGACCAGCACGGCCCCGTCGCCGACGCCGTCCGAGACTCCGAGCCCCACGCCGACGCCGACCTCGAACACGGTCGTCATCGACAAGGCCGACTACGTCGGGCGCTCCTTCGACGACGTCGAGACCGAGCTCGAGGCCCTGGGCATGGGCGTCCGCCGCGCGGACGGTCCCAGCGCCCCCACCGCCGAGCAGGTCGGACTCGTCGAGGACGTGAACCCGACCGCGAACGTGGTGAAGGGCACGACCATCGAGGTCTCCGTCTTCACCGAGGTCGCGACGCCGGACGCTCCGACCGCCGTGCCGACCGTCACCCCCGCCGCCTCCAGCGTCGAGGCCGGCGCGACGTTCAACGTCACCTGGAGCAACTACAACCAGTGCCCGAGCGGAACCTCCGTGAGCGGTTACCGGGTGACCACGACCGGCGAGGGCGCGAGCGTGACGAGCACCAACCCGTCGAACTCGACGACCGCGACGATCCAGGCCGGCACCACGGCCGGCACGATTGACGTCACGTACACCGTGCTCTGCGGCGAGTCGGAGTCGGCGGCCTCGCCCACCCTGTCCGTCACCGTCGAGGAGCCGACGCCGACCCCGGCGCCGACCCTCACCTCCAAGCCCACCGCGACGGCCACCCCTGCCGAGTAGCGGCGAGGCGCTCGGCCGGGGCACCGCTCCGGCCGGGCGCCTCGCGGCCGTCGCGTCGCGCCCCCGCCCGGAACACCAGGGGCCCGTAGGTACACTTGCCGTGGCTCCTCGGGGCCGCACCACACGGAAGTACAGGGCGGGAGCGTGCGCGTGACGGATGAGGGTCGCCTGATCGCGGGACGGTACCAGGTCGGGCCCCGGCTCGGCCGCGGCGGGATGTCCGAGGTGTACCTCGGCACCGACACCCGGCTCGGCCGCACCGTCGCCATCAAGGAGCTGAAGCTCTCCCTCTCCTCCGACTCCGCCTTCCGCCTGCGGTTCCGCCAGGAGGCGCAGTCCGCGTCGCGCATGTCGCACCCGACGATCGTCCGGGTCTTCGACGCGGGCGAGGAGGTCTCGCTCGACGACAACGGCGCCGAGTCGCGCCGGCCCTTCATCGTCATGGAGCACATCGAGGGCCGCCTGCTCAAGGACCTGATCGCCGAGGGCCCCCTCGACGTGGACGAGGCCGTCCGCATCACGGAGGGAATCCTCACCGCCCTCGAGTACTCGCACCGCGCGGGCGTCGTCCACCGCGACATCAAGCCCGGCAACATCATGCTGACCCCGTCGGGCCAGGTGAAGGTGATGGACTTCGGGATCGCCCGCGCCGTCTCCGACTCCGCCGCGACGGTCGCGCAGACCACGGCGATCCTCGGCACCGCGGCCTACTTCTCCCCCGAGCAGGCGAAGGGCGAGCAGGTCGACGCCCGCAGCGACCTGTACTCCGCCGGCATCGTGCTCTTCGAGCTCCTGACCGGTCGTGCGCCCTTCCGCGGCGACACCCCGGTGGCCGTCGCCTACCAGCACGTCAGCGAGACACCGCCGGCGCCGAGCTCCATCAACCCCGCCGTCACGCCGGCGCTCGACGCGGTCGTCGCCCGCGCACTGTCGAAGGACCGCTACGAGCGCTTCCAGGGCGCGGCGGAGTTCCGCGACGACCTGCGCGACGCCGCCGCCGGACGCCTCCCCGACCACCGCCCGATCGACGAGCTGACCACCTCGCTCTTCGCGGCCCGCAGCCAGGGCGGTGTCAACGACTCCGAGCTCGCCCTCCGCCAGCTGGCCGAGGACAACTCGATCGTCCGCACCCAGCGCCGCCCGCCGGTCCTCTGGATCTGGTCCTCGATCGTCGTCCTCGCCGTGATCGTCGCCGCGCTCGTGATCTGGGTGCTGACCCTCCAGCCCGCATCGACGCTCCCGTCGCAGTCGCGGGAGGTCCCCACCCTCACCGAGACGACCTACGACAGCGCGCAGTCGACCCTGACCGAGCTCGACCTCGTGCCGAGCCAGGTCGCGGAGTACAGCTCCACCGTCCCCGAGGGCGAGGTGATCCGCACGGATCCGGGCTCGGGCACGATCGTCGCACCCGAGACGGTCATCCGCATCGTCGTGTCCCAGGGCCCGCAGCCCGTCGCCGTGCCGGACACCGTCGGGCAGAGCCTCGCCGAGGCCATCGACGCGCTCACCGCCGTCGGCTTCGTCGAGGGCTCCCAGACCCGCGAGAACTCGCCGACCGTCCCGGGAGACGTCGTGCTCTCCGCCTCCCCCGGAGCGGGCCAGCAGGTCGCCCCGGGCACGCCGGTCGACCTCACCGTCTCCTCGGGCCAGGTCACGCTGCCCGACCTCGTCGGGACGTCCCTCAGCAGCGCGCTGGCCACCCTCGCCTCCGAGAAGCTGCAGCTGGTGGGGGTCGAGGTCCCGGACGAGACCTGCGACGCCACCCGGGCCAACCCGCCCATCACGACTCAGTCCCTGGCTCCGGGCGACGTCCCGCAGGGATCGACCGTCCAGCTCGGCTACTGCGCGGGCTGACCCGCCCTGCAGCCCGCTGCGGCTGCGTCGTCGATCGACGGTGCTCGGCGGGATCGGGTCGTCGCTCCGCACCGGGAAGGGCCCGTCCGGTCGATGACCGTCGGGATCGATGCTCCGCGAGGCCGACGGCCCCGGGGCGCACGGCTACGCCCGGCGCGCGTCCGCGAGCGGAGGCTGGAGCCGTACGACCTCGCCGGCCACGGAACCGTCCGCGGGGCGCGCGATCCTGCCGCGGATGTCGCTCGGGGTGAGCCCCTCGCGACGCTTGAGCGCACGGCGGAGGTGGTCCGCCGACGAGAATCCGGACGCGGCGGCGATCGCCTCGAGCGGGACCTCCCGCGGGCGGCGGCGCAGCAGCTCCACGGCGCTGGCGACGCGGGAGCGCTCGATCTCGCTCGCGACCGTGGTGCCCGCGTCCTCGAACAGCCGCTGGAGGGAGCGGGTGGACACGTTGACCGCGTCGGCCACCGCCTCCGGGGTGCAGCGCGGTGTCCGGTGCGTCCGGTCGATGACCGTGCGCGCGCGCCCGAGCGTCGCGGCTCGGACGCTCGTGGTGCCGGGCTGCGAGCTCGCCGCTGCGAGGAACGCGCTGGTGAGGAGCTGCTTGACCACGTGCGCGAAGCCGGTGACCTCGCCCTCGCCGGGCAGCCCCGTCCCGGACTCCGCCGCGAGGGCGAAGGCGGTCGTGAAGGCGTAGGCGGCACGGGTGGACCGGGCGTCGGGATCGAGCGCGTAGACCGGGGCCGACGTGTCGAAGCCGTAACGGCGCATCTCGTCGGCGCGCAGCGAGAGGTGGAGGATCGTGGCCGGAGTCGTGGACTCGGTCGTGAACGTCGTCGTCCCCTGCTGGTACGAGATCGAGCCCGGACGCAGCAGCACCGTCCGGTCCGGGGCGACCATGCGCACGAAGCCCTCGATGAGGAAGCTGAAGGTGAGGAAGGAGGTGTCGTCGGCCGGCCACGTCCCGCGGAGGACGCGCAGCGGGGAGACCGTCATCAGCACGACGCTCAGATCGGCGGTGCCGAATCCCGAACCGGTGATGCTCGGAACAGTGCCGGGTTTGACGACGATGCGCGGACCGAGATTCTCGAGTTCGCGGATTCCCGAGAAAGCCCAGGAGATCGATGCGACCATCAGGTCCCCCCGGACTTCTCTTGTGGCGCCGACCCCCTGCCGACGCCCTCTGATTATGCAGGGAAAAAGGGTCGCATCCTCCGCCGGGGACCCGTCAAATCCCGCCACCTGATCGGGGGGTGCGCAAGGGGGTGGACAAGGTCGCACGCATACCCTGTCCGGACGAGCCCTCCCGCTCACCTCCATTTAGCCGTCATGTGACGGTTTTCTGCGTGAGAACGCGCTCAGGGCGGCATCCCCTTTCGGGGGACGGTGGTCGCAGATCATTCTCACCGATCCCGACTCGATAAGCAGCCCGATAAGCCCGGCGAATTCCGCCTCACCGGGCCGGGATCGAGAGTCCGGGCGTGTCGTCGGCCGATACGGACGCTCCGCCCGACCTCACTTCGCGCAGCCAGTTCCCGAGAAGGCGCCGCCCGCCCTCAGTGAGGACCGACTCCGGATGGAACTGCACGCCGACGAGCGGAGCACTCCGGTGCCGGACGGCCATCACCACTCCCTCCGGTGTCCGCGCCGTCACCCGCAGCTCCTCGGGAAGGCTCTCGCCGTCGACCGCGAGCGAGTGGTACCGCATGGCGGCAAAGCCGGAGGGCAGGCCGTCGAAGAGCGGATCTCCGTCGTGGAGGACGGCCGACGTCCGGCCGTGCAGCAGCTCCGGTGCCTCCGTGACGGAGGCACCGAGGGCGTGGGCGAGCACCTGGTGGCCGAGGCAGACTCCGAGCAGCGGCTGCCCGGTCGCCTCCGCCCGCTGCACCAACGCCGTCGACGCGGGGACGTCCTCGGGGCGGCCCGGTCCGGGCGAGACCAGGACACCGTCCGCCTCCTCCGCGCGAGCCAGGAGCGCCGCCCTCCCGAGCTCGTCGCCCTCGACCACGTCGACCTCCGCGCCGAACTCGCGGAGGTACGAGACCAGCGTGAAGACGAAGCTGTCGTGGTGGTCGACGACCAGGATCCGCGGGGCCGCGCCGGCGGTCACGAGCCGACGGTCACGTTCCGGTCCAGCACGAGCGACTGCACCCAGGGGAACACCCACTCGTCGAGAGCGACCAGGACCGCCGCGACGAGGACGAGGACGATCAGGAGCCGGACCCACCACGGCCCGGGCAGGAGCCGCCACAGCGCTGCGTACACAGTCAGCCCTCCTGAGCCAGCGAGGCGGCGATCTCGGCGGGGGCGCCCGCGGACCGCGGCTGGAACGAGTCGAAGACGCCGTAGGCGATGATGCGCTCGGCCGTCGAGTAGAGGGGGTTGCAGCTCGTCAGCGTGATCAGGCGGTCGGTCGGAGCCGCGTCCGGAGTCCACGGGACGGGGTCGATCACCTGGACGTCGGAGGGCTGGACGTACTCGAGGTTGCGGAAGCGGTAGGTGTACCAGCCGTCCGCCGTCTCGATGTAGATCGGGTCGCCGAGCTGGAGCTCGTCGATCAGGTGCATGCCTCCGCCGTACGCGCTGCGGTGCGCGGCGAGCGCGAAGTTGCCGGCCTGGCCGGGCATCTGCGTCCCCGGGTAGTGGCCGATGCTCCCCTCGTCGAGCACGTTCTCGGCGTCGATGCCCTCGGCGATCGTGCGCACCCACCCCTCGCCGTACCGCGGGATGTAGAGGTTGCCGAAGGAGGTGTCGAGGGCGGCGGCGGTCGCGATCACCGGTTCCGCCGGAGCGGCCCCGGTCGGAGCGGCCCCGGTCGGCTGCGGGGCCGGAGAGGAGTCGCCCCAGGTCTCGCGGAGCTCCGCCGCCTGCGTCGTCTGCCGGCCGGCGATCACCGCGTCGTTCCACCAGAGCTGCCAGGCCAGGAAGAGCAGGACCAGGACGCCGGCGGTCATCAGGAGCTCGCCGACGACTCCGAAGAACGAGAGTCGTCGGACCGGGCGGGCCCTCCGTCGCTTCCCTCGCGGCCGCAGAGCCGCCCCGTCGGGGTTCTGGGCGGTCATGCGACGAGTCTAGGCGCGAGCCGTGACCGGCTGTGGCGCGTGCTCCGGACCTGTGGAGAGCCCTCCCCAGCCTCCGCCCGAGGAGGGCCGGTGGGACCGCTCGAGCGCCCGCACCGGCCGCTCCGCGAGCGCGCACAGCACCCGTGCAGCCCCGGCGCTCCCGGCCTGGAGCCTCCGCCCGGTACAGTGGTCGGCATGGCACGAGCGACGAAGAGCCCGAAGCCCGAGCGCGACGAAGCCCGGACCGGCGAGAACGCACCGAATCCGGTCTGGTTCAAGCCGGTGATGTTCGGCTTCATGCTGCTCGGGCTCGCCTGGATCATCGTCTTCTACGTGAGCCAGGGCACCCTGCCGATCCCCGATCTCGGCAACCTGAACATCCTGATCGGCTTCGGCATCGCGTTCATCGGCTTCCTGATGACGACGCGCTGGCGCTGAGCCTCCCCGAGTCGTGAACGATGCCCCGTCCGGTCCGCCGACGGGGCGTTCGTCGTCGGTGGAGCGGCTGCGCGCCGTCGGCTGCGTCTTCGCCGAGGAGGAGGCGGGCCTGCTCGAGGAGGCCGCCGGCTCCTCCTCCGACCTCGAGCTGCTGCTCCGCCGCCGCGAGACGGGCGAGCCCCTCGAGCAGATCCTCGGCTGGGTCGCTTTCCGCGGATTGCGCGTCCCCGTCGCACCCGGCGTCTTCGTGCCCCGCGTGCGCACCGAGTGGCTGGTCGACTGCGCCCTGGAGGTCCTCTCGGACGGCGCCGTGGTGCTCGACCTCTGCTGCGGATCCGGCGCCCTCGCCCGGTCGATCGCCGAGGAGCGGCCGGACGTCCGCCTTCTCGCGGCCGACCTCTCCCCCGCCGCCGTCGCCTGCGCCCGCCGCACGCTCGCAGGCCGCGCCGACGTCCACGAGGGCGACCTCTTCGACGCGCTTCCCGCGAGCGAGCGCGGGCGGATCGACGTCGTCGTCGTGAACGCCCCCTACGTCCCCACAGCGGCGATCGCGCTCATGCCGCCGGAGGCCCGGGTGCACGAGCCGGTGCTCACGCTCGACGGCGGCGCGGACGGGCTCGCCCTGCACCGCCGCATCGCTCAGGAGGCGGGCGCGTGGCTCGCACCGCACGGCGTCGTCGTGATCGAGGTCGGCGCGGATCAGGCCGCGGCGAGTGCCTCCGCGTTCCAGGCGGCCGGGTTCGCCACCTCGCTTCGCCACGACGACGACCGTGAGGCGACAGCACTCGTGGCCGTCCGCCGGAGAACTACACCGCTGTAATTATCCCCAGCTGTGGAATCTCCTGTGGAGAACTCCGCGGTCCCCTCCACGCTGCACTCCTCGAGGCGAGGAGGGCCCGGATCCGCGCCAGTGCGCCGGTCTTCCGATGCGCCGCCGTCCCCGAGTCGTCATCCCGAGGAGGACACTCGGGACGTTCTCCCCAGTGTTAACAACTCTGTGGATAACTTCCTCCCCACCTGGTGAGAGCACCTGTGGACAGTGGTGGGGACGGTCGCCGCGGGAACGACGGAGCGGCGGGCCCGGGAGTGCGCGAGGCACTGCCGGACCCGCCGCTGCGGGAGGGAACGGGATCAGCCGAGGACGTAGGCGCCCGCGGTGATCGCCACCAGGCCGACTCCGATGAGCCCGACGAGGAGGTTCTGCGTGCGCCGCTGGGCGCGCTGCCGGGTCTTCGTGAAGACCAGCCCGATGAGCGCGCCCGCCACCAGGCCGCCGACGTGCGCCTGCCACGCCACGTTCATCCCGGGCAGGAAGCCGATGACGAGGTTCAGTCCGACCAGCACCAGCAGCTGCGACGCCTGACCGCCCAGGTGCCGGAGGATCACCAGGTACGCGCCCATCAGCCCGAAGATCGCTCCGGAGGCGCCGATCACCGGGGTCAGCGGGTTCGCGAGGAGCAGGACGCCCACCGAGCCGGCGAACCCGCTCAGGAGGAAGAGGGTGAGGTAGCGCCCGCGGCCCAGCATCCGCTCGAGCACCATGCCGAACACCCACAGCGTGTACATGTTCAGCACCAGGTGGAACGGGATGACGATGAAGAGAGAGGTGCTGTGGAGGAACACCGAGGTGAGCATCCGCCACGGCTCGAACCCGGCGCCGAAGCCGGGGAGCGTGTAGGCGGGGGCGTACAGGAGCGCGTTGACCGCCGGGCCGCCGACGACGGGGAGGATCTCGACGATCCACAGCACGATGCACAGCGCGATGATCGCGTAGGTCACGGTCGGCTGGTCGGCGCGGGTCATCGCCCGCACGCGGGAGAGGAGGGGACCGCGGGTGCGCGGCGCGGTGGCGCGCTGCTGCGCCATGTCGTCCGGGCAGATCACGCCGACCGGAGCGGGCGTCTGGCACTCGCCGCAGATGGTGCGGCCGCACCGCTGGCAGCGCACGAAGCTCTGCCGGTCGGGGTGTCGGTAGCAGGAGTAGGTGCTGCTCGGCGGGACCTGGGTCACGGACGTGCCTCCGGGGAGAACGAGGGCCGGGCCCTCACGGACCCGGCCCTCGAATGAGTGGTGGATGAGGCGATCAGACCTCGGTGATCTCGACGCTCTCGATCACGACGTCCTCGAGCGGCTTGTCACGGCCGTCGGTGGGGACCGCCGAGAGGGACTGCACGAGCTTCTTCGACTCCTCGTCGGCGACGGCGCCGAAGATGGTGTGCTTGCCCTGGAGCCAGGTGGTCGGCGCCACGGTGATGAAGAACTGCGAGCCGTTGGTCCCGCGGCCCGCCTGCTTGCCGGCGTTCGCCATCGCGAGGATGTAGGGCTGGGTGAAGTCGAGCTCCGAGTTGATCTCGTCGTCGAACTGGTAGCCCGGGCCGCCGATGCCCTGGCCGAGCGGGTCGCCGCCCTGGAGCATGAAGTCGGGGATGATGCGGTGGAAGACGGTGCCGTTGTAGAGCGGCTCCTTCGTCTTCGCACCCGTGGCCGGGTGGGTCCACTCGATGTCGCCGGTCGCGAGACCGACGAAGTTGCGGACCGTCTTGGGAGCGTGGTTCCCGTAGAGGTTGACGACGATGTCGCCCTTGTTGGTGTGGAACGTCGCGACTGCGGTGTGCAAAGGCATGCTCGGATTCTCGCACAGCGCGTCTGTAGGCCCCTGCAACGCCCGGTGTCAATGCGCTGGGTGCGCGATGCGGACGCCGATCGATGAGTGGCAGTATTGAGGCGTTCGCTGCTCGTAGCCGATGGAGGACCAACATGGGTCTGTCACGTAAGCACAAGAAGGACCTCAAGCGTCTTCGCAAGAACGCCGAGGCGGTCTGGGGCGAGCAGCAGGAGGTGCTGGCGCACGCGGCCTCCGTGCTCGAGAAGAGCCGCCGCCACGCGTCGAAGTACGCCAAGAAGGAGCTCGTCCCCTTCGTCAAGGACACGTACGACTCGCGCGTCAAGCCGGTCTACGACAACGGTGTCTCGGCCGTCGAGGGCACCTACTCCTCGGCCCGTCACGCCTACAAGCACAAGGTCGTCCCGACCTTCGCCGCTGTGGGCGGCACGGCCGCCGCCGCGTTCGAGGCCGCCAAGGACTCGAAGAACCGCGCGAAGCTCGCCGAGATCTCGAAGGCGCGCTGGGAGGAGCTCACCACTCCCCCCAAGAAGAAGAACAAGGTCGGCACGGTCTTCGCGATCGGCGCCGCGCTGGTCGCCGTCGGCGGCATCGGCTACGCCGTCTGGCAGACGTTCCGCGCCGACGACGAGCTGTGGGTCGCCGAGGACGAGCCGCAGAGCGCCGCGCAGAACGCGGCCTCGACCGCTTCCTGACGTCCTCGTCGCTGGAGCCGGGCCCCTCCGGGGGGTCCGGCTCCTCCGCATGCCCGGGTTAGGCTTCTGCGGTGGACATCCGGGTCGCCGCGTACGGCGTGATCATCGACGGCGAGCGGATGCTGCTCGCACACTGGAGCCAGGGGCCCTGGTCGGCCTGGACGCTTCCGGGCGGCGGGATCGACGAGGGCGAGTCGCCCGCCGACGCCGCGGTCCGCGAGATCTTCGAGGAGACGGGCTACCGCGCCGAGCTCGAGGCCCTCATCGGCGTGGACTCCCACGTGATCCCCGCGCACCGCCGCAGTGATCCCGAGGCCGGACCTCTGCACGCCATCCGCGTCGTCTACCGCGCCCGCATCGTGGGCGGCGAGCTCACCCACGAGGTGGACGGCTCCACGGACGCGGCCGCCTGGTTCCCCCTGAGCGACGTCGAGGAGCTGGAGCGCGTCGAGCTCGTCGATGCGGCCCTCACCATGAACGAGGCCTGGCTCCTCCGCTGACGGTGCCCGGGAATCCCCGGCCGGGCCCCGACGTTCCCCTCGTCGTGATCGTCGAGCTCTACACCTCCGCCTTCTGCGGCGCCTGCCATGCCGCGCGCTCGGTGCTGGAGCGTGCCGCGGAGCTCGTCCCTGCCGCCGAGATCCGCGAGCGCGACGTGGCCTTCCACCCCGTCGAGGCCGAGGCCGCCGGCATCCGCTCGACCCCCACGGTCGTCGTGCGCGGCACGACCGGAGAGGTGGTCTTCCGAGCGGAGGGCGCCCCCTCCCTCCCGCAGGCTCTCGCCGCGCTGGCCCTCGCCCTGCCCGCGTAGGGTGGCCGCGGGAGGACCCATGCACCGTCGCGCCGCGCTCGCGAGCACCGTCGTGCTGCTCGGCGCCCTGGCGCTCTCGGGGTGCGCCTCCGAAGAGCCGGTGACCACGGCCACGGTGGGGCTCGGACGGGGTGGCGAGCGGGGAGAGGTCCTCGGAGTCGTCGTCGTGTGCTCGGGGTCCGTCGACGGCCTCGACCTCGCCGCCTCCGACTCCGCCCCCCTGACCATCGGCGACGGACTGCGGAGAGTCACCCGCTGGGTCTCCCCGTCGCCCGTCACGCAGCTGGGCGCGACCGACCTCTCCGGCACCACGGTGTGGCCGGCCGACACGGTGATCGAGCGGTTCCCGCTCGGCGTCGACCTCGCGCTCGGCGCCTACGCGACCGACCGCTCCGTGCTCGCCCGTCCGGTCGTCTTCACGGCCGAGCAGTTCGACACTCTCTCCGTCGGCGAGATCATCGTCGGCGACATCCGCGACGGGACGTCCGAGACCCTCTCGGTGCAGCAGTTCCTCGGTCTCGCCTGCACGGACCGCTGAGCGGGCGGCTCGGCTGTCCGAGCAGAGGATCCTGCGAAGGGGCGCACCCGTGAGGGGAGAGGAAGTGTGGAGCCTAGGAGATTCGAACTCCTGACATCCTGCTTGCAAAGCAGGCGCTCTACCAACTGAGCTAAGGCCCCGGGCCGGAGACGGGATGACCCGTCTCCGAGAGTCGAACGGCCCGCCACCGCGAGGTGACGGGCCGTTCGGACCGGGTGGGGGTACCAGGACTTGAACCTGGGACCTCTTCATTATCAGTGAAGCGCTCTAACCGCCTGAGCTATACCCCCGGAATGGCCAGAGGAGACTCTACCCGACATCGAGCAGGAATCCCAATCGGCCGGACCGTGCGCCCTACTGGTTGGTGAAGCCGACCAGGAGGCCGCCGGTGATCTTGACGCTGAGGTTGTACAGCAGCGCCACGATCGCGCCGAGCGCGGTGGTGACGATGGTGTTCAGCACCGCGACGACGATCGCGAAGCCCATGACCTGCGGCAGCGAGATGATCGTGTTGAGGTCGAACGCCTCCGCGCCGGCGATGTCCTGCACGAGGCCGTTGACCTCGTCGAACACACCCGTCTGGGCCAGGACCGTGTAGACCAGGTAGACGACGACGATCGTGATGATCGCGAGCGTCAGGCCCAGCAGGAACGAGAGCTTCACGGCCGACCAGAAGTCGACGTAGACGAGCTTCAGGCGGACCTGCTTCGCCGCCGGGCTCTTCGCGGACTTCCTGGCGAGCTTCTCGGCGACGGTGCTACTCATCTACGGACCCATCCTCCTCCGACACCGGAGCGGACTCGGCCGGCGCCGCGGCGTCGGGATCCTCGTCCTGGGCGTCGAGATTGCGTTCGGTGTTCTTGGCGAGTGCGATGATGCGGTCGTCCTCAGCGAATCGTGCGAAGACGACTCCCATGGTGTCGCGACCCTTGGCCGGTACCTCGGCCACCGCAGAGCGTACCACCTTGCCGCTGGCGAGCACGACGAGCACCTCGTCGTCCTCTGCGGTGATGATGGCGCCCACGAGGTCGCCGCGCTTCTCCTCCAGCTTGGCCACCTTGATGCCCAGGCCGCCGCGTCCCTGGAGTCGGTACTGGTCGACCGCGGTGCGCTTGGCGTAGCCGCCCTCGGTGACCACGAACACGAAGCCCTCGTCGCTGACGACGTTGGCGTCGAGGAGGCGGTCCTCCCCGCGGAACGACATGCCGCGGACACCGGAGGTGGAGCGGCCCATCGGACGCAGCGCCTCGTCGGACGCGGTGAAGCGGATCGACATGCCCTTGCGGGAGACCAGCAGCACGTCGCTGTCCTCCTCGACCAGGAGCGCCGAGACGAGCTCGTCGCCGTCGCGCAGCTTGATCGCGATGATGCCGCCGGAGCGGTTCGTGTCGTACTCCGAGAGGGCCGTCTTCTTCACGAGGCCGTCGCGCGTGGCGAGCACGAGGTAGCGGGCCGCCTCGTAGTCGCGGATGTCGAGGATCTGCGCGATCTGCTCCCCCGGCTCCAGCGCGAGCAGGTTCGCGATGTGCTGGCCCTTGGCGTCGCGGCCGGCCTCCTGCAGCTCGTAGGTCTTGGCGCGGTACACGCGGCCGGTGTTCGTGAAGAACAGGAGCCAGTGGTGCGTGGTGGTGACGAAGAAGTGCTCGACGATGTCGTCGGCCTTCAGTTGCGCACCCCGCACGCCGCGGCCGCCGCGGTGCTGGGCCCGGTAGAAGTCGCTCCGGGTGCGCTTGAGGTAACCGCCGCGGGTGACGGTGACGACCATCTCCTCCTCGGGGATCAGGTCCTCGACGCTCATGTCGCCGTCGAACCCGAAGAGGATCTCGGTGCGGCGGTCGTCGCCGAAGCGGTCCACGATCTCGTCGAGCTCGTCCGAGATGATGGTGCGCTGGCGCTCGGGGCTCGCGAGGATCGACTTGTAGTCCTCGATCTCGGCCTGGATCCGGTCGTGCTCGTCGATGATCTTCTGGCGCTCGAGGGCCGCGAGGCGGCGCAGCTGCATGTCGAGGATGGCGCGGGACTGCACCTCGTCGATGTCGAGCAGCTCCATCAGGCCGTCGCGCGCCTCCTCGACGGTGGGGGAGCGGCGGATGAGGGCGATGACCTCGTCGAGCGCGTCGAGCGCCTTGAGGTAGCCGCGCAGGATGTGGATCCGCGCCTCCGCCTCGTCGAGGAGGTACTGGGTGCGGCGCACGATGACCTCGACCTGGTGGTCGACCCAGGCGCGGATGAAGCCGTCCAGCGAGAGCGTGCGCGGGATGCCGTCGACGATCGCGAGCATGTTCGCGCCGAAGTTCTCCTGCAGCGGCGTGTGCTTGTAGAGGTTGTTCAGAACCACCTTCGCCACGGCGTCGCGCTTGAGGACGACGACGAGGCGCTGGCCGGTGCGACCGGAGGTCTCGTCGCGGATGTCGGCGATGCCCGAGACGCGCCCGTCCTTGACCAGCTCGGCGATCTTGATCGCCAGGTTGTCCGGGTTCACCTGGTACGGCAGCTCGGTGACGACGAGGCAGGTGCGGCCCTGGATCTCCTCGATGGAGACGACGGCGCGCATCGTGATGGAGCCGCGGCCGGTGCGGTAGGCGTCCTGGATGCCGCGGACGCCGAGGATCTGCGCACCGGTGGGGAAGTCGGGTCCCTTGATCCGCTGCAGCAGCGCCTCGAGGAGCTCCTCGCGCGTCGCGTCCGGGTTCTCGAGCGCCCACTTCGCACCGGCGGCGACCTCGCGCAGGTTGTGCGGCGGGATGTTGGTCGCCATGCCGACCGCGATGCCGACGGAGCCGTTGACCAGCAGGTTCGGGAACCGGGCCGGCAGGATCGCGGGCTCGCGCGTGCGGCCGTCGTAGTTGTCCTGGAAGTCGACGGTGTTCTTGTCGATGTCGCGGACCATCTCGAGCGCGAGCGGCGCCATCTTGGTCTCGGTGTACCGGGGGGCGGCCGCGCCGTCGTTGCCGGGGGAGCCGAAGTTGCCCTGCCCGAGCGCGAGCGGGTAGCGGAGGCTCCACGGCTGCACCAGGCGGACCAGCGCGTCGTAGATCGCGGAGTCGCCGTGCGGGTGGAACTGGCCCATCACGTCGCCGACGACGCGCGAGCACTTCGAGAACGCCTTGTCCGGGCGGTAGCCGCCGTCGTACATGGCGTAGATCACGCGGCGGTGCACGGGCTTCAAGCCGTCGCGCACCTCCGGCAGGGCGCGGCCGACGATGACGCTCATCGCGTAGTCGAGGTAGGAGCGCTGCATCTCGAGCTGCAGGTCGACCGGCTCGATCTTGTCGTGACCGTGGATCACCACACCGGTCTCGGTGACGATGTCGTCGCTCTCGTCCGGGCCGGTGGGGGTGGTGGGTTCTTCTGCCATGGTCTCTGGTCTCTCAGGTGGGTCCGTGCCCCGGAGGAGCGGGGGCGGCGGTCGCGCTGGGTGTCAGGTGTCGGTGGGTGGTGTGGGGCGAGCGGGTGGCGGTTCGGCGGTGTTGGTGCGGCCCATTGAGGGCCGCCGTCACGTCCTGCAGGTGGCCGGGGCCGCGGCCGTGTGCCGCGGGGCTGCCGCCTTTCGGATCGCGGTGCGATCCGGGCGCCGCCACGCTGAGCGGTCAGATGTCCAGGAAACGGACGTCCTTCGCATTCTTCTGGATGAAGGAGCGGCGGGATTCGACGTCCTCGCCCATGAGGGTGGAGAAGATCTCGTCGGCTGCGGCCGCGTCATCGAGCGTGACCTGGAGGAGGGTCCGCGTGGCGGGGTCCATCGTGGTCTCCCACAGCTCCTTGTAGTCCATCTCGCCGAGGCCCTTGTAGCGCTGGATGCCGTTCTCCTTGGGCATGCGCTTGTTGGTCGCCGAGCCGTGCGCGATCAGGGCGTCGCGCTCGCGGTCGCTGTAGACGTACTCGTGCGGGGAGTTCGACCACTTCAGGCGGTACAGCGGCGGCTGCGCGAGGTAGACGTAGCCGAGGTCGATCAGCGGGCGCATGTAGCGGAAGAGGAGCGTCAGCAGCAGCGTCGTGATGTGCTGGCCGTCGACGTCGGCGTCGGCCATCAGGATGATCTTGTGGTACCGCGCCTTGTCGGGGTTGAAGTCCTCGCCGATGCCGGCGCCGAACGCCGTGATCATCGCCTGGACCTCGTTGTTGCCGAGAGCGCGGTCGAGTCGGGCCTTCTCGACGTTGAGGATCTTGCCGCGCAGGGGGAGGATCGCCTGCGTCTCGGGGTTGCGGCCCTGCACTGCGGATCCGCCGGCCGAGTCGCCCTCGACGATGAAGATCTCGGAGATCGACGGGTCCTTGGACTGGCAGTCCTTGAGCTTGCCCGGCATGCCGCCGCCCTCGAGCAGGCCCTTGCGGCGGGCGGTCTCGCGCGCCTTCCGCGCCGCCATGCGGGCCGAGGCCGCCTGGATCGCCTTGCGGATGATGTCCTTGGCCTGGCTCGGGTTGCGGTCGAACCAGTCGGCCAGCTGCTCGCCGGCGACGCGCTGCACGAACGCCTTCGCCTCGGTGTTGCCGAGCTTGGTCTTGGTCTGGCCCTCGAACTGCGGCTCGCCGAGCTTGATCGAGACGACGGCGGTGAGGCCCTCGCGGATGTCGTCGCCCGAGAGGTTCTCGTCCTTCTCCTTGAGGAGGTTGTTCGCGCGCGCGTAGCGGTTGACCAGCGTGGTCAGCGCGGCGCGGAAGCCCTCCTCGTGGGTGCCGCCCTCGTGGGTGTTGATGGTGTTCGCGTAGGTGTGGACGCTCTCGGTGTAGGCCGTGGTCCACTGCATCGCGACCTCGAGCGAGATGCGGCGCTCGGTGTCCTCGGACTCGAAGTCGATGATCTCGGAGTGCACGAGGTCCGACTTCTTCAGCGAGTTGATGTACTCGACGTAGTCGACGAGGCCCTTCTCGTAGTGGAAGACGTCGGTCCGGTCGCCCTCGGTCTCGTTCTCGCCCTCCCCCTCGAACTCGACCTCGTTCTCGTCGGTCAGCGCGATGCGCAGCCCCTTGTTGAGGAACGCCATCTGCTGGAAGCGCGCGCGCAGGGTCTCGTAGTCGAACTCGACCGTCTCGAAGATGCCCGCGTTGGGCCAGAAGGTGATCGTCGTGCCGGTCTCGTCGCTGGCCTCGCCCTTCTCGAGCGGGGCGTCCGGCACTCCGTCGGTGAAGCTCATCCGGTACACGGCGCCCTGGCGCTTGACCTCGACGTCGAGGCGCGTCGACAGCGCGTTGACCACGGAGGAGCCGACGCCGTGCAGGCCGCCGGAGACCGCGTAGCCGCCGCCGCCGAACTTGCCGCCGGCGTGCAGCACGGTGAGGACCAGCTCGACCGTGGAGATGCCCTCGGTCGGGTGCATGTCGACCGGGATGCCGCGACCGTTGTCGGAGACGGTGACGCCTCCGTCTGCGCGCATCAGGATCTCGATGTTGTCGCAGTAGCCCGCGAGCGCCTCGTCGACGGCGTTGTCGACGATCTCGTAGACCAGGTGGTGCAGACCGCGCGGACCCGTGGATCCGATATACATGCCGGGGCGCTTGCGGACGGCCTCGAGGCCCTCGAGGACCTGGATCTGGTTCGCACCGTAGTCGCCGGACGACTTGGTCGACATGCTCTCGTGCGGAGCGGAGGGGGCTGCTGAGCCGTTCGCGTCCAGGTCGTTCGCTGCGGGTGACGTGGAGTCGTTCGGCTCGTGAGTCATAGCTGTGGAGTTCTCCTCTGACGGTCCGTCGCGACGCGCACGGTGATCTGGAGATCGCCCGCGCGGCGGCGTCACTGCGGTTCGGCGGCCCTCCATTCTACCGCGTACCGGGTCGATCCGAAGCGCTGGACGGCGATCTGAGGCGCGAAAGATCGGCGGTCGACCGAAAATGCGTCCTCAGCCGTAGGTGTCGCGCGGACCACGCCCTGGAATCGACCTGGGACCCTTTTTCCAGTTCGGGACGTCCGGGCCCTGGAAACGGATCGACGCGATCCCCGCCTCGGGGAAGTTCACCGCGATGTGGTTCATGATCTCGATCCGCATCAGCCGGAGCTGCGTCGACCACGCGGTCGACTCGCACGCGACGGTCAGCACGCCGTCGACGACGCCCACCGGAGTCGAGTGCTTCGCGGTCTCCTCGCCGGCGATCGCCGTCCACGACGACATGAGGTCGCCCTGCGCCAAGGGCGCCGTCCAGCCGAGCTTCACGGTGAGGGAGTCGAGGACGTCGCCCAGGTCGTGCGGGTCGCGGCCCTTGCCGAACGGGATCGCGTCACCCTTGGGCTCGGCGCGCTCGACGGTCTTCCGGATGCGGCGCGGGCCGTCGGCGCCGAACACCTCCTTGAGGTGGCGGTAGACGCGGGCGGCCTCGATCCGCACGGTGTGCGCGGCCAGCGCCTCCGGGACGTCGTCGAAGACGGCCGCGGTGATCAGGACCTGCTCGTAGTCGGCGACCACCGAGGCGAGGCGCTCGCGTCGACGCGCGTCCAGCTCGGCGAAGACGTCGTCGAGCATCAGCACTGGATCGCCCATGGGGGAGTCGCGCCGGAGCAGCTCCGCGGCGCCCAGCTTCAGCGCCAGCGCGAACGACCAGCTCTCGCCGTGGCTGGCGTAGCCCTTGGCCGGCAGCGCGTTCAGCTCGAACTGCACGTCGTCGCGGTGCGGGCCAACGAGGGAGACGCCCCGGTCGAGCTCGCGCCGGCGCACCCCGGCCAGCGCGGACGCGAACGCCTCCGCCAGTCCCTCGCCCGCCGCCGGTGACGCGGCGCCCGGCTGCTCCACGGGCTCGCCGTCGTCGTCGACCGCGCCCTCGATGCTCAGGCGGGAGCGGAGCACCGGACGCTGATCGGCACCGGCGACCGCCTCGTACGCGGCGCGCACCGGTCCGCTCAGCTCCTCCACCAGGGTGAGGCGCGACTGCATGATCTCGGTCCCGAGCGCGATCAGGCGCTCGTCCCAGATGTCGAGGGTCCCGAGCTTCGAGGGGTCCCGGACGCCGCTCGCCCGTGCGGACTTGAGCAGCGAGTTGCGCTGGCGCAGCACCCGCTCGTAGTCGGCCTGGACGGCGCTCATCCGCGGGGAGCGGAGGATCACCAGCTGGTCGAGGAAGCGGCGGCGGGCCGACGGGTCGCCGCGGATGAGGAGCAGGTCCTCCGGGGCGAACAGGACGCTGGAGAAGAAGCGCGGGAGCTCGCGCGGCTTGATCCCGCCGCGGTTGATCTGCGCGCGGTTGGGGGAGGAGCGGTTGATCTGCACCTCCGCCAGCAGGTCGCGCTCGCCGTTGCGGAGGCGGGCGCGCACCACGGCGCTGTCCCGGCCGGCGCGGATGAGCGCCTGGTCGCTCGACACGCGGTGCGAGCCCAGAGTGGAGAGGTAGCCGAGCGACTCGACGAGGTTGGTCTTGCCCTGGCCGTTGCGGCCGACGAAGAGGTTCGGTCCGGGCACGAGCTCGACGTCGACCGACTCGTAGTTCCGGAAGTCGCTGAGCGCCAGCTGCGTCACCTGCACGTCGCGCTCCTCTCCTCCACCCGTCGTCGCGGGCCTTCACTGCACCCCCGCGGGCTCCTCGCCCGTCTCGATCGGGCCGATCCGCCCGTTCCGGCGCCCGCCGACCGCTCTCCCACTGTCGGCCAGGCCTTCGTCCCGGATCTCGGTACGCCCCTGCCGGGCTACTCGATCGCCATGACCGGCGGCACCCGTCCCTGCCCTGCGAAGGCGGCCGAAGGCCCGCCGCCCGGTCCTCCCCTGCGAAGGCGGCCGAAGGCCCGCCGCCGCCCGACGTCCGGAGCGAGGTGGAGGCGGCCGGAGGCCCGCCGCCCCCGTGAGAGCATCCCTGCCTCACGGGGGCGGCGGGCCGCAGACCGCCGTCCGTCACCGGCTCTGCAGAACGCGCCCGCCTCCAGAAGCCGACCGCCGTGAGGACTGCCGGAGGCAGTCCTCACCAGCCGACTCAGTCGACCGCTTTCACGGAGTGCCCGCCGAACTGGTTGCGGAGCGCTGCGACGGCCTTCATCGCGGGGGAGTCCTCCTGGCGGGAGACGAAGCGGGCGAAGATCGAGGCGCTGATCGTGGGCACCGGGACTGCGTTGTTGATGGCCTCCTCGATGGTCCAGCGGCCCTCGCCCGAGTCCTGCACGTAGCCCTCGATGTTCTTGAAGTCCGGGTCCTGCTCGAGGGCGCGGACGAGGAGTTCGAGCAGCCAGGAGCGCACGACCGTGCCGCGCTGCCAGGCCTTGAAGGTGCCGGTGACGTCCTTGATGATGTCGCTGCGGGTCTCGAGCAGCTCGTAGCCCTCGGCGAACGCCTGCATCAGGGCGTACTCGATGCCGTTGTGGACCATCTTCGCGTAGTGGCCGGCGCCGACCTCGCCGACGTGGACGAAGCCCTCCTCGCGGGGGCCTTCCGGGCGCAGCGCGTCGAAGACGGGCATGGCGTACTCGACGAGCTCCTTCGGGCCGCCGACCATCAGGCCGTAGCCGTTCTGCAGTCCCCAGACGCCGCCGGAGACGCCCGCGTCGATGTAGTGGATGCCCTTGGGCTTCAGCAGCGCGTCGTGCTTGAAGTCCTCGGTGAAGCGGGAGTTGCCGCCGTCGATGACGAGGTCGCCCTCGCTGAGCTTCTCCGACAGGTCCTTGACGACCGCGTCGGTGATCTCGCCCGCCGGCACCATCACCCAGACGATGCGGGGCGAGGGGAGTGCGGCGATCATCTCGTCGAGAGAGGCCGCGTCCGAGACGTCGGGATTGCGGTCGTAGCCGGTGACCTCGAGCCCCTTGGAGCGGAGGCGGGAGCGCATGTTGTCGCCCATCTTGCCGAGGCCGACGAGTCCGATGTGCATGGTGAACCTTCCTGGATTCGTTGTCCGGCGGGCGAGCGCTCGTCGGGAGCGGGGCGATCGCGGCTCTGCGATCCGGGGAGTGGTCAGCGCAGCAGCAGGTTGGGCTGGAGCAGGTAGCGGTAGCTGTCGCTGCCGGGCTGCTCCCGCGAGGTCTGCGCGGTGATCAGGACGGGGCCGGGCTTGTTGGGGTTCTCGGTCTTCGTGAACGCGATGCGCACGAACTCCGAGTGGACGGCGGCGAGGCCGTCGAGCAGGAACTGCGGCTTGAGGGAGACGACCACGTCGTCGCCGGTCACGATCGCGTCGATGCTCTCGGACGCCTGCGCCTGCTCCGAGCCGATCGCCTCGAGGGTGAGGCCGTCGCTGCTGAAGCTGAAGCGGAGTGCCGCCTCGCGCTCGAGCACGAGCGAGACGCGACGGGTGGCCTCGATGAGGTCGCTGGTCGACATGACCGCGTAGTTCTCGACGGAGGCGGGGAAGAGGCGTTTCACGGGCGGGAAGTTGCCCTTGATCAGCAGCGAGGTGACGGTCTTGCGGTCAGCGGTGAAGGCGATCAGCTCGCGCTCGTCGCGGTTGGTGATCGCGACGGAGACGGTGCCGGAGTGGCCGAAGGTCTTGCCGACCTCCTGCAGCGTGCGCGCGGGAACGAGGGCGGTGAGCGGCTGAGTGGGCGCCGGGTTGTCCCCGTTGTCCCAGTCGATCTCGCGGACGGCGACGCGGTAGCGGTCCGTCGCGACGAGGCCGATCGTGTTCTCGGTGATCTCGAGCTGCACGCCGGTGATGACGGGGGTCACGTCGTCACGGGAGGCGGCGACCGCCACCTGCGAGACGGCGGCCGCGAAGGCGTCGGCCGGGACGAGGCCGGTGGAGGCGTCGATCTCGGGGATGCTCGGGTACTCCTCGACGGGCATCTGCAGGAGTGTGAAGTGCGCCGAGCCGGCCGAGACCGAGACGCGCGACTCCTCCGTGGCGATGCGCACGGGAGCGTTGGGGAGGCGGTTCGCGATGTCGGCGAGCAGACGGCCGGAGACGAGCACAGTCCCCGTCTCCTCCACGTCGGCGGCGATCTGCGTCTGCGCGGACACCTCGTAGTCGAAGGAGGACAGCGTCAGACCCTCGGCGGTCGCCTCGATGAGGACTCCGGAGAGGATCGGCAGGGTCGTGCGCTGCGGAAGCAGCTTGACCGCGAAGGACACCGCCTCGCTGAAGACATCGCGGTTGGCTTGGAACCTCACGAGTACACCCCTGACGAGTCGCGGACGAAGACCGTCGCCCATCGTACCCGCCGGGCTCGGCGAGCTCGGAAGGGGGTGGACCGCCGAGCACTGCCGAGCCGCTGTGGAGAGGTTGCCGGTCGAGGCTTCATTAAAGAGAGAACTGCGTTAACAGTGTTAACACGTGTGGAAACTGTGGAAAACGTTCGAGACCCCTACTCCTGGGTGGGATCGGAGGGACCCGTCCCTGTGGAGGGAGTGTGAGCGCGCCCGTGGACGCCCTGTGGAGCGATCCGGGCCGACCGGTCGCCCTCCACAGGCGGGCCCTCCCGGCGCACAGTCCCGAGGCGGTTGTCCACAGTTATCCACAGGTTCCTCACACTGTGGAAATCGGCCTTCGGAGGCGCGCGAGGCGGCGTGTCCGAGGCGCGCTCGACAGGTCGAGGGAGTCAGCGGACGACGTCTCCGGTCACGACGGAGGCCGTCGAACGCGGCCCCCGCCGTCCGAGCGGCGCAGAAGACGACGGCCGCTCCCTCTCCCCCGCGCTGCTCCATCGGTCGCCGTGAGCGCCACTCCGTGCTGGTCGAGGCGCCGCAGCGCGGCGTACCGGGACCCTCCGACAGGACGGTCTCTCCGATCTCGACGCGCGCCGACACCGTTCAGTGCGTCCTGCTCCTCGCGGCGCGACCACCGTCGCCTCCCCTCAGGCGAGGAGGGATGCGGCGACAGCCGACCAGCGGGCACGGACGTCGATCGGCCCCGGGGCGCACCACCTCACGACGGGCGGTACCGGGGGCCGTCCGACCGCCGGCTAGCGGTTCGTCTTGATGCGGGTGGTCAGCTCGGTGACCTGGTTGTAGATGCTGCGGCGCTCCTTCATGAGCTCCGAGATCTTCTTGTTCGCGTACATGACGGTGGTGTGGTCGCGGTTGCCGAACAGCTGGCCGATCTTGGGCAGAGAGAGGTTCGTCAGCTCACGGCACAGGTACATGGCGATCTGGCGCGCGGTGGCGACGGCCTGCGAGCGAGACGAGCCGTAGAGGTCGTCGACCGTGAGCTTGAAGTAGTCCGCGGTGTGGTTGATGATGTCGACCGGCGAGATGACGTTGTCCTCGTCGAGCGTGATCAGGTCCTTCAGCACGGTCTGCACGAGCGACATGTCGACCGGTGTCCGGTTCAGGCTCGCGAACGCGGTGACGCGGATGAGCGTCCCCTCGAGCTCGCGGATGTTGCTCGACACCTTCGACGCCATGAACTCGAGGATGTCGTCGGGCACGAGCAGCTTCTCGCTGACCGCCTTCTTGCGGAGGATCGCGATGCGGGTCTCGAGGTCGGGAGCCTGCACATCGGTGATGAGGCCCCACTCGAAGCGCGAGCGCATCCGGTCCTCGAAGCCCGTCAGGGCCTTCGGCGGCAGATCGGACGTGATCACGACCTGCTTGTTGTGGTCGTGCAGCTGGTTGAAGGTGTGGAAGAACGCCTCCTGCGTCTCCGCCTTCCCCTGCAGGAACTGGATGTCGTCGATCAGGAGGATGTCGACGTTGCGGTAGCGGCCGTGGAAGGCGTTGCCCCGGTTGTTCGCGATCGAGTTGATGAAGTCGTTCGTGAACTCCTCGCTCGAGACGTAGCGCACGCGGATCCCCGGGTAGAGGCTCATCGCGTAGTGGCCGATGGCGTGGAGGAGGTGCGTCTTCCCGAGCCCGGAGTCGCCGTAGACGAAGAGCGGGTTGTAGGCCTTCGCGGGAGCCTCGGCGACGGCGACGGCCGCGGCGTGCGCGAACCGGTTGGAGCCTCCGATGACGAAGTTGTCGAAGCTGTACTTCGGGTTCAGCCGGGTGTCGGTCGCCGGCACGGTGCGCAGCTCCTCGACCCCGCGGGTCGGCGCGACCGTCGCCGAGGAGGCGGTGATCGGCTCGAACGGGTTCACCGACTCCTGCGACGACGGGGAGCTGAGGGGCTCGTGCTCGATGTCGGGGTTCACCACGAAGGCGAACGTGGTGACGCCGAAGGAGTCGTCGAGGGTCCCGATCGCGCTGAGCAGGGGCACGCGCACGCGCTGCTCGAGCATCCCGCGGGTGAACTCGTTCGGGACCTCCAGGTAGAAGGTGCCCGCCATGATGCCCTTGGGCTCCACGAGCGAGACGAACCCGTAGAGGGGAGCGGTGATCCGCTCGTCCTGGGACAGTGCGCCGAGGATCACGTTCCAGGCGTCGACCATCGACGTGTCGTCTGCCATCTGTCTCCGGTCCTGGGTGCTGTCGCTGTGAAGTCGCTGCGGGATCGCCGCCTCCGCCGGACCCGTCGCCGCCCGCTGCAGGGGCGTCGCGGACCGGGCGCGGAGCCGGGGTCTCGAGTGCCGCTCTCTCCACAGGGTTGTCCACCGGCCTCGAGCGATGCCTGTGCGGGCGCGGGAGGACGCGGATCCCACCTGTGGATAACTGCGGCTCAACACCGTAACGAACGGAGCCGACGGGAGACAAATCCACCACAGCGACACCCGCGTGTCAATGCGCGGAACCCCGTGCCCCGTGTGCATGATCGAGGTTTCGCGCCGTCCACATTTGACCGGTGGCGGAACAGGCCGTAGTTTAAATCAGTTGACGCCTGCCCGGTGTCGTCCGTGCGGCCCTCGCAGGCCGAGCGGATTCCGCAGCCGGGCACCCCTTCTTCCCGGAGGATCCGAGTCTCCGCCCGAGCGGGTGGTGCCGGTTCGCGCCGCGGAACACGTACGTGGAGATCTGATTATGAGCAAGCGAACCTTCCAGCCGAACAACCGTCGTCGCGCCAAGGTGCACGGCTTCCGTCTGCGCATGCGCACCCGTGCCGGCCGCGGCATCCTCAGCGCGCGCCGCGCCAAGGGGCGCACCGAGCTCTCCGCCTAGCAGCGAGCGGTACCGACCAGCGGTGCTGGCCAAAGCCAATCGCATCGTCCACGGAGGCGAGTACCGGACAGTCGTCCGTCGCGGTGTGCGGTCCACAGGACCGCACACCGTCACGTATGTCCGCCGGTCCTCCGCGGGCGGTCCGGCGCGGTTCGGGTTCATCGTCGCGAAGACGGTCGGCACCGCGGTGACGCGCAACACCGTCCGCCGTCGGCTCAAGGCCGTGGCGTTCGAGCTCGTCCCCGAGATCGACCCCGGCACCGAGGTCGTCGTCCGCGCGCTGCCCGGCAGCGCCGACGCGCCCTGGTCCGAGCTGCGCTCCGAGGTGTGGTCCGCGATGGCGCGAGCCGCGCGGAAGAGCGGGGCGTCCTCGTGACCGTCGTACTCCCCCGCCGCGAGGCGCCGCTCGTCCGGCTCGGGTGGGCGATCCTCCTGCTGCCGAGGAACATCGGCGTCCTGCTCCTGATCGTCTACCGGGCGGTCGTGTCCCCTCTCTACGGGGACGTCTGCCGTTACTACCCCTCGTGCTCCGCGTACGCGCTCCAGGCGGTCCAGCTCCACGGGCTCGTCCTCGGCTCCGTCCTCGCGGCCCGCCGTCTGCTCCGCTGCCACCCGTGGGCGGCCGGCGGCATCGACGACGTCCCGACCTCGATCCCCCTGCACCGACCGGCTTCCGGCCGGACCCGCTTCGCCGTGACGCGAGCCGGGTTCGTCGTGGGCCCTCGAAAGGACTGACCCCACTCCATGGACCTCCTCGGCACGATCCTCTGGCCCCTCAAGTGGGTGGTCGAGCTGCTCCTCGTCGCCTTCCACCAGCTGCTGACCTTCACCGGCATGGAGGCGGCCGCGGGAATCACCTGGGTCCTCTCGATCGTCGGCCTGGTCATCGTCATCCGCGCCGCGCTCATCCCGATCTTCGTCAAGCAGATCAAGAGCCAGCGCCGGATGCTCGAGGTCGCACCCCAGCTCAAGAAGATCCAGGACAAGTACAAGGGCAAGCGCGACCAGCTGTCCCGCGAGGCGATGTCCCGCGAGACCATGGAGCTCTACAAGAAGACGGGCACCAACCCGCTCGCCTCCTGCCTGCCCCTGCTGATCCAGATGCCGATCTTCTTCAGCCTGTTCTCGGTGCTGAACGCGGCGCAGCACAGCCAGAAGGGCGTCGGACCGCTCGACGAGACGCTCGCCCGCCAGTTCGGCGAGGCGAACCTCTTCGGCGTCGCACCGCTGCACCAGTCGATCCAGGGCGCACTCGCCGAGGGCGGCCAGGAGCCGGTCATCATCATCGCGGTGATCATGGTCGTCCTCATGACCGCGTCGCAGTTCATCACCCAGCTGCAGATCGTCTCGAAGAACATGTCGCCCGAGGCGAAGGCCTCGCCGACGTTCAAGCAGCAGCGGATCCTGCTCTACATCCTCCCTCTCGTCTTCGCCTTCTCGGGCTTCGCCTTCCCCCTCGGAGTGATGTTCTACTGGCTGACCTCGAACATCTGGACGATGATCCAGCAGTTCATCGTCATCCGGAACATGCCCACCCCGGGCAGCGAGGCCGCCAAGGCCCGCGAGGAGCGTCTGCGCCGCAAGGGCAAGCTGGTCGAGGAGACCACGGCCGCCGGCGACGTCACCCTCGTCGAGAAGAAGGCCGTGCAGCGCACGCAGCCCGTGAGCAGGAACCGCTCCAAGAAGCAAGCCGGAAAGAAGTAGAGCCGTCATGACCGATCCGATGCAGACCATCACCGACGACGCGTCCGCACCTGTGGACGCCGACGCGACCACCGCCGACGAGGCGCCCGAGTCCACGCTCTCGCAGCTCGAGGACGAGGGCGACGTGGCCGCCGACTACATCGAGGAGTTCCTCGACATCTGCGACCTCGACGGCGACATCGACATCGAGGTCCGCAACGGCCGCGCCTACCTCTCGGTCACCGCCTCGGGTGACACCAACCTCCGGGTGCTCTCCCGCCCCGACGCCGTCCAGGCGCTGCAGGAGCTCACGCGCCTGGCCGTCCAGACGAAGACGGGCGCTTTCTCCCGCCTCATCCTCGACATCGGCGGCTCCCGCGACGCCCGCGAGGCGGAGCTGGCCCAGCTGGTCGACCGCGCGATCGAGCGGATCGAGGACGGCGCCACGTCGGCCTCGCTCCCGCCCATGTCGTCGTACGAGCGCAAGCTGGTCCACGACATGGTGGGCGAGCGCGGCTTCGTGTCGGAGTCCCGCGGTGAGGCGCGCGAGCGCCACACCGTCATCACCCGCGGCTGAGCGGAGTGGAGTCGACCCTCGAGCCCGAGCCCGCAGCCGCTGCGGCGATCGCCGGCGACCGATTGCCGCTCCTGCGGCGCTTCACCGAGGCTCTGGCCGCCCAGGGCGAGGAGCGCGGCCTGATCGGGCCGCTGGAGCTCCCCCGGCTCTGGACACGGCACGTGCTCAACAGCGCCCTGGTGGCCCCTCTCCTGCGTCCAGGACTCGTGGGTGACGTCGGCAGTGGCGCGGGCCTTCCCGGGCTCGTCTTGGCCATCGTGCGGCCGGACGTCCGGTTCGTGCTCATCGAGCCGATGGAGCGTCGCGTCGTCTGGCTCCAGGAGCAGGTCGACGCACTCGGACTCGAGAATGTCTCAGTTCTTCGTGCGCGCGCCGAGGAGGCGCAGCTCGCGGAGCCTCTGAACCAGGTGACCGCCCGGGCGGTCAGCGCCCTCTCGAAGCTGATCCCGCTGACCGCGCCGCTGCTGCGTCGCGGAGGCGAGCTGGTGCTCCTGAAGGGCATCAACGCCGAGAAGGAGATCGAGGCGGCGGCCCAGCAGATCCGTCGCTTCCGGCTCTCCCCGCCGGAGGTCGTCGTGCTGGGCGACGGCGTGCTCTCCGAGGTGACGAGGGTCGTCCGGGCTACAGTGGGTTGATCGCCACGACGCCGCAGTGAGCCCCCGACTCCTCGTCCGTCGACTCCTCGGTGCTGCTGTCCGTCCCACTCGCTGAGCGAAGGTTTCACGTGAAACAACCCGATTCCGCCGGTCTGACCGGAGGCTTCGACTCCTCGACTCCCCTGGCCCGGGAGATCGCGGACATGACCCGCCGGCGCGCACTGCTGAACGCTCAGCCGCTGCCGAAGCCCGAGTCGACCCGGGTCATCACGATCTCGAACCAGAAGGGCGGCGTCGGCAAGACGACGACGACCGTCAATCTCGCCGCCGGGCTCGCCCGCGGCGAGGCGAAGGTGCTCGTCATCGATCTCGATCCGCAGGGCAACGCGTCGACGGCCCTGGGCATCGAGCACCGTGCCGAGACGGCCAGCGTGTACGACGTGATCGTCAACGACACTCCCCTCGCGGACGTGGTGCAGAAGAGCCCGGAGTTCTCGTCTCTCTACGGTGTGCCGGCGACCATCCACCTGGCCGGCGCCGAGATCGAGCTGGTCTCGCTTGTCGCGCGGGAGCAGCGGCTCCGCCGTGCGCTCGACCGCATGCTCGACACCATGGACGAGCCGTTCGACTACGTCTTCATCGACTGTCCGCCGTCGCTCGGTCTGCTGACGATCAACGCTTTCGTCGCGGCTCGCGAGGTGCTCATCCCGATCCAGTGCGAGTACTACGCGCTCGAGGGGCTCAGCCAGCTGCTCAAGAACATCGACTTGATCGAGCGGCACCTCAACCCGAACCTCGGTGTCTCGACGATCCTGCTGACCATGTACGACGGCCGCACGAACCTCTCGCAGCAGGTGGCAGCGGATGTCCGGGAGCACTTCCCGAAGGAGGTGCTGCGCGCGGTGATCCCGCGCAACGTGAGGATCTCGGAGGCGCCGAGCTACGGGCAGAGCGTGATCAGCTACGACCCGCAGTCGTCTGGTTCGCTGGCGTATCTGGAGGCCGCCGCGGAGCTCGCGCGGCGCGGAGCCCGCAGGACACTCGAGACGGCACACGAAGGAGAGGCACGCTGATGGCGACCAAGCGCACGGGACTCGGCCGGGGGATCGGCTCGCTCATCCCGACCAGCGACGAGTCGCGCTCCCGGCCCGTCGACGTCTTCTTCCCTGATCAGGTCGGCGATTCGGCACGCGCCGAGGAGCTGCTCGAGGTCCCTGGAGCGCGCCTGGCGCGACTCCCCCTGGCCGACATCACCCCCAACACGGCGCAGCCGCGATCGGTGTTCGACGAGGACGACCTCGCCGAACTGGTCCACAGCATTCGCGAGTTCGGGGTGCTGCAGCCGATCGTCGTCCGGCCCGTGACGGCCCGTGGCGGAGCGAAGTACGAGCTCGTCATGGGCGAGCGCCGTTTCCGCGCCTCGAAGGCCGCGGGACTGACGACCATTCCAGCGGTCGTCAAGGACACGGCCGACGAGAACATGCTCCGCGACGCACTGCTGGAGAACCTGCACCGCGCCGACCTCAACCCGCTCGAGGAGGCGTCGGCCTACCAGCAGCTCCTCAGCGACTTCGGGATCACCCAGGAGGCCCTGGCGACGCGGCTCGGACGCTCGCGGCCGCAGATCTCGAATACGCTCCGTCTCCTGCGCCTGCCGGCCGATGTGCAGGCCCGCGTCGCTGCCGGCGTCCTGACCGCGGGACACGCGCGCGCTGTTCTGTCGCTCGACGACGTCGACCTGATGCGCCGCCTGGCCGACAAGATCGTCCACGAGGACCTGTCCGTCCGCTCTGCCGAGGCTGCGGCCGCGCAGATGAAGGCGCCGCGGACGACCGCGCGTCCCGTGGTGGAGGAGCAGGGCGGGCACTCCGGGCACCTCTCGTCGATCGCGGATCACCTCGGCGACCGGCTGAACACCCGCGTCAAGGTCACTCTGGGTGCCCGCAAGGGCCAGATGGTCATCGACTTCGCCACCATCCAGGACTTGAACCGCATCCTCGCCGAGATCGGCGAGCCCACCGAGGTGTCGCTCGCTCCGTAGGGAGTCGGCCCGGCCGCGGAGTTTCCTGTGCACCGCGGCTGATGAGGACACGGTGATGCTGCGCCCTCGGCGATAGTCGCGATGGCGGCGGTACCCGCTCCCCTCTTCATCACCGTGTCAATGAGACCAGGGCGCTTGTGGCGAACGACGAGATGCCCTGTGATGTGGGCATTCTCGCAGAGAATGTTTCTCGGTGATCGGTAAACCCTGCTCGTTGGCACGTCTCTCTTGTCGAGAATCCCGGGTTTCAGTAGTGCTTCACTGATTCAGGTCGTGATGGCGACGACCTCGCTACGGAACGTCCGTCGGTGTTCGTCGGCCATCCGGTCAGTGGATCTCTGCAGAAATTTGCTCAGGGCGCTTTTCTGGTGTTTGAAGAGGAGCCGGATGCCCTGATCAGGGCCGGCTGCGCTCAGCTTTCATCGCTCACGGGCGTCCGGATCGGGCTCGGCGACTCGCGGCCCAGCGCAGGACGATTGGCTGAAGGAGTCACGTCCAGCCGAGTGAGGCCTCTGGTGCGGATGCGCGATGTTGACCGGCGGCGACCGGCCGCTCGAATGTTTCACGTGAAACGGGTTCCGGCCCTCAGCGGGAGTCGGGAGGTCTCGGTGCCCGTCTACTCTGCCTCGTGCGCGACGGACCTGTCACAGACCCGACGAGTCGACGAGCGGTGAGGGGGCGAGATGAAAGCGGACGGTAGGGCGCTTCAATGTCTCTGATCAGAGTTGGTCCGCCCGTAGTCCCATCATCGACAGGCCACTGTGCAACCAGGGCACCAGTAGCGAGCGATGCGAGTGCCACCGGGGAAACCGTTTCACGTGAAACGGTGGAACGGGGGTAGACACCACTACTGGAGAGCGGCCAGCTTGCAGTTGCCAGAACCTGGCCTCGGCTTCTCCTTTCTCGTCAGGAGTCGCGCTGGTCTGACTCGCCTCGCTCCGCAGCTAAAGGAGCGTTTCACGTGAAACGCACCCGGCCTGGAACTCTCGATGCCCACACGGACGGTCGGCGAGCTGACAGCGATCGGGAGCTCGACGGTAGTCGCGACGAGACTGATCGAGGACTAGACAGTGACTCCTAGTCAGGACGGACTAGTGAGTTCAAAGAATTCAGCTGTCTCATGTCCCTTCGTACTGTCAGTCTCGAGACGCCACAGTGCGTCTCCGCGGTCAGAATGTGGCCGAGCCAGCTGCTCATGGGTGGCGAACCACCTTCGTTGAACAAGGCCTGAGTGGCGTTGATCCTGACTATCGCTAGCGCGTCGTGCGGCTGCTCGACCGACATGGCGAGGGGATACACGAGTCGATGGGTGCCGATATTCGGAGCAGACGATCCCGAGCAGGGCACTGACAGAGGGACGGAGGGCTCTCGATAGGTCGCTACATCGCTAATCGACCGGCATGTCGTCGGCCACACGGAGTCGATGGGAGCCGATCTCCGGTTCGAGGCTTTGACTGACCTGCTTCTCGCTGAGGGATGAACGGTTCGCGGCGCGCCGCAATTCGGCTGGTCGACCGCATGGCGGCGGCTGCGTGGGTGGACAGGACTCGTTCGGCGGACAGGTCCTTGCCCGAGCTGGCGTGGGGGGGTGACGGCCGGGGTCTGGATAAGCGGTTGGGCGTCTCCTTGACCAGGCTTGCGATGGAGAGCGCGCCATCGGTGGATCTCGATACGCCGCGACGCGGCTACTCGGCGAGCATCAGCCGACTCGATGATGGAGTCACTGTTCCCTGACCCGAAGAAGGCTCGTCGAAGAGCACCGTTTCACGTGAAACGGAGCGGAGTCAGGACGCGGCGAGCTTCGCGAGAGTGGAGTAGACGTCGCCGAGGTAGCGGCCCGACGCTTCGATGGCCTGGGGAACGAGCGACGTCTCGGTCATTCCGGGCAGGACGTTCGCATCGAAGAACCAGGGGAGTCCGGCCTCGTCGATGATGAAGTCGAGCCTCGACAGGTGGCGGAGCCCCAGCAGTTCGTGTATCGCCACGGCCACCCGGGACACCTCCTCCGTGATCTCCGGAGCGATCCGGGCGGGGGTGTAGAAGTGCGTCTCCCCCGCGTTGTAGCGCGCCTCGAAGGTGTACTGCCCGGCGACGGGGGCGATCTCCACCGGAGGCAGGGCGAAAGGTCCGTCGCCGAGGTCGAGAACGCCGACGGAGACCTCGGTCCCCTGGATCTGCTGCTCGATGAGCACGACGTCGCCATAGGTGTACGCCTCGACCATGGCTCGCGGGAGCTGCGACGAGTCCGACACGATGCTGACACCCTGGGCCGAGCCGCCCTGGGCCGGCTTCACCACGAGGGGGCCCGGCAGGTGGGCTTCGACCTGCTCCAGGATTCCGGCGGCTCCGAGCTCGCGGAAGGTCTCGCGGGGGAGAGTGACGGAGCGCGGAGTCGAGAAGCCGGCGCGGGCGACGAGCGTCTTCGCGGTGGGCTTGAACCATGCCAGGCGCGCCGCATCCGTCTGCGAGCCGACGTAGGCGAAGCCCGCGGCCTCGAGGAGCCCGAGGAGCGCTCCGTCCTCACCGCTCGCTCCGTGCACGGCGGGCCAGACGACGTCGGGACGCTTCCGCAGGAGCGTCGAGAGGAGCCCGGCGTCCGGTTCGTGCAGGGAGACGCGGTGGCCCATGGCGGAGAGACGGTCCGCGACGCGGCGGCCGGACCGCAGGGAGACGTCGCGCTCGTGACTGATGCCACCGCTGATGACGACGATGTCGAGAGTACGGTCGAGCACAGAGAAATCGGTCATGACCAGGGCTTTCTTATCGAAGGAGCGGTGTCAGGAGACGTTGGGAGGCAGGACGGCGTCGCGCTTGCTCGCGTCGGCGCTGCTCAGCCGGCCCGTGCCCGCGAAGGTCGACAGCAGGTCGAGCTCCCCGTTGATGACCGTGGCGAGGCGGCGGATCCCGTCCCCGATGCGCTCCGGCGTCGGGTAGCAGAAGGAGAGGCGGATGTTTTGGCGTCCGTCTCCGTTGCCGTAGAACGCGGTACCCGGTGTGTAGGCGACGAGCTCCTTCACGGCACGCGGCAGCATAGCCTTGGAGTCGAGCTCCTCGGGCAGCGTGACCCAGACGTAGAAGCCGCCGTTCGGGTTCGTCCAGCTGAGGCCGGGCAGATGGGTCTGCAGGCCCTTCAGCATCGCTTCCTTGCGCTCGCGGTAGACGCCGCGGAAGGTGTCGATCTGTCCGCGCCAGTCGGCCGTCTCGAGGTACTTCGAGATGACCAGCTGACTGAAGGACGACGGGCTGAGGACAGCCGCTTCGTTCGCGAGGATCAGCCGCTCACGGATGGCGTGCGGGGCGAGAGCCCAGCCCACGCGGAATCCGGGAGCCAGAGTCTTCGAGAAGGTGCCGAGGTAGATCACTCCGTCCTCCTCCAGCGAGCGCATCGCCTTCGGCGGGACGTCCTCGAAGTAGAGGAGGCCGTACGGGTTGTCCTCGAGCACGAGGATGCCCTCGGACTTGCAGATCTCGAGGATCTCGACGCGGCGCTCCCAGCTGAGGGTCACGCCCGCCGGGTTGTGGAAGGTGGGGATCATGTACAGGAACTTGATCGTCCTGCCGGCGGCGCGCACGCGAGCGATGTGCTCGCGGAGGGCTGCGGGGATGAGCCCGTGCTCGTCCATCGGGACGTGCTCGACCTCGGCCTGGTACGACCGGAAGATGACCATCGCCGTGACGTAGCTGGGGCCCTCGGAGAGGACGACGTCCCCCGGGTCCAGGAACAGCTTCGAGACGAGCTCCAGCGCGTGCTGAGAGCCCGTGGTGACCACGATGTCGTCCGCGCTGGCGGAGATGCCCTCGAGGGCCATCACATCGAGGATCTGCTCCCGCAGGACAGGGACGCCCTGGCCCGAGCCGTACTGCAGCGCGACGGGCCCCTGCTCCCTCATCACGGTGTCGATGGCACCGGTGATCAGGTCCTGGGGGAGCGCGGACACGAACGGCATCCCGCCCGCGAGCGAGACGACTTCGGGGCGCGACGCGACGGCGAACAGGGCTCGGACCTCGCTGGCGGCCAGACCGGCCGTGCGCTCCGCGTAGGAGTTGTACCAGGGGTCGAGGTTGGTGCCGCGGTTGGTCACGATGGTTCCGCTTCGCTCAGTGGACGGGGTCTCTCCGGCCGGAGCCGGGTGGATCCACAGTACCGGCCGGTCCTGTGCTGCGGCGGGGCGGTCGGGCGCCACCGCAGGGATCGTGGCCTGCGCCTCAACGGGTCTGTTTCACGTGAAACAGGCCGAGGAACGAGGAGAGCCCCCGTCACGACGTGACAGGGGCTCTCGGAGACCGCGCGGGGCGGTCAGGGGGTGCGGACTCAGAGGAACGCGGCCAGGTCGGCCTCGAGGGCCGGCTTCGGCTTGGCGCCTATGACGGTCTTCACGACCTCGCCCTTCTGATAGACCTTCATCGCCGGGATCGACGTGATCTGGTACTTCGCGGCGGTCTGCGGGTTCTCGTCGACGTTCAGCTTGACGATCTCGATCTTGTCGCCGTGCTCGGCCGAGATCTGGTCGAGGATCGGCGCGACCATGCGGCACGGGCCGCACCACTCGGCCCAGAAGTCGACCAGGACGGTCTTCTCGGAGTCGAGGACGTCGGACTGGAACGATGCGTCGGTGACGCTCTTCGCGGTGGACATGGTGTTCTCTCCTTCACGAGTCGGCGGGCTGCCGGCTCCGATGTGCGATGACCGGACGGTCAGCGGGTGATGAGCTCGGCCCGGGGTGAGCCTTCGGTGTGGGCGGTGCCATCGGCGAGAGCAGCGAGGTAGTGCTCCGCGTCGAGGGCGGCGACCGTTCCGGATGCCGCGGCGGTGACGGCCTGACGGTACGTCGGGTCGATCACGTCGCCGGCGGCGAAGACGCCGGGAACGGAGGTCTGGGAGGAACGGCCGACCACCGAGATGGTGCCCTCGGTGGTGAGGTCGAGCTTGCCGTGCACGACGTGCGTGCGCGGGTCGTTGCCGATCGCGATGAACAGGCCGTCGAGGTCGAGGTGGGACTCGGTGCCGTCGACCGTGTCGCGCAGCTTCACGCCGTCGACGTGGTTCTCGCCGGTGATGCCGGTGACCTCGGCGTTCCAGACGAACTCGATCCTCTCGTTGTCGAAGGCGCGCTTCTGCATGACCTTCGAGGCGCGGAGCGAGTCCTTGCGGTGGATCACGTAGACCTTCGCAGCGTGCTTGGTGAGGAAGGTCGCCTCCTCCATCGCGGAGTCGCCTCCGCCGACGACGGCGATGGTCTTCCCCTTGAAGAAGAACCCGTCGCAGGTGGCGCACCATGAGACACCGTGTCCCGAGAGGCGGTCCTCGTCGTGGAGGCCCAGCTTGCGGTAGGCGGATCCGGTCGCGACGACGACGGTCCTCGCCTCGATGCTCTCGCCGGAGCCGAGGTGGACGGTCTTGACTTCGCCCTCGAGATCGAGGGAGGTGACGTCGTCGTAGAAGGTCTCTGCGCCGAACTTCTCGGCCTGGGCCTGCATCGAGGTCATCAGCTCAGGACCGAGGACGCCGTCGGGGAAGCCGGGGAAGTTCTCGACGTCCGTCGTGTTCATCAGGTCGCCGCCGATCTCGACCGACGAGGCCACGACCACCGGGTGCAGTTCGGCGCGCGCCGCGTAGATGGCGGCGGTCCAGCCGGCGGGGCCGGATCCGATGATGACGATGTCGCGCACGGCAACTCCTCGGGGTCTGTACGAGCGGTGACGGGTGGGGCGGGAGCCGAGCACCCGGAGCCGGTCGCTCGAATCGTTCCGCGGCTCCGTGGGCTACAACACATCCTAGGCGGGCACTATTCCGCGGGCCCGGGAGTGTGGCCCGCGTCACGGTGCTGTTGGTTCAGGGGTCCGTGAAACGACCTCTGACCAGGGGTTCACCGGAACAGAATCAGCGGCCCAGTCGGCGGAGCACCGGAGCGAGGACGGCGCGCAGCTCCGGCACCCGGAGGAACCAGAGGACCGCGAAGTAGACGAGCGCCATCACGGTGCCGATCGCCACCATCGAGAGCAGCGGCTCCACGTAGTTCGACACCGCGAAGCCGCCCGCGCGTGTCCCGCCGAGGGCGACCAGGACGCCGTAGCCGGCGGCAGCGGAGGGCACCGCGGCGAGGACGAACTGCGCGAGCCTGACGAGGATCCGCCTTCCTCCCCGGCCGCCGAGCCGGCGGCGCAGGAGGAGGGCCGCCACGAGGGCCTGCACGCAGATGCCGAGCGAGGTCGCAGCGGCGATGCCGACAGCGGTGCGGTCAGCGGGGAGGCGGAGCACGACCAGGTAGCCGGCGACCGCCACCACGACCTGCACCAGGGTGAACAGGAACGGCCGCGCTCCGTCGCTCAGGGCGTAGAACGCGCGCTGCATGATGGCGATCGAGGAGAACAGCGGCAGGGCGATCACATAGGCCATGGCGATCGCTCCGATGGCCTGCGCGTCCGCGAACGAGTCGGTGAAGACGGAGCCGAACGGCACCGCGACCACGACGATCGCGGCGGCGGCGAAGACGAGCATCATCAGCACCAGGCGGAGCGAGGTGGAGACGTCGGAGCGGAACTCCTTCATCTCCCCCCGGGCGGTGTGGCCGCTCATCTTGGTGAAGTACGCCATGGCGATCGAGATCGCGATGACCGAGTGGGGCAGCATGAAGATCAGCCACGCCTTCTGCAGCGCCGCGGCCGAGGGGCCCTCGCCGGAGGCGGTGGAGGAGACCTGGCTCTCGACGATGCCGGCGACGATGGTCAGCAGCACCGTGGCGAACGACCACAGCGACATCCGTCCGGCCGTGCCGAGGCCGACGCCCCGGAAGCGGAAGTCGGGGCGGTAGCTGAGGCCGACCCTCCGCCAGAAGAGCATCAGGAACAGCGACTGGACGACGATGCCCAGCGTCGCGCTCCCGCCGAGGAGGGTGACCATGGCCGGGGACCACGAGTCGACCGGACGGTTCCCCTCGGGATCGGCGCCGAACAGCACCATGAAGGCGATGAGCCCGGCGATCACCACGACGTTGTTGAGCACGGGCGCCCAGGTGAAGGGGCCGAACGAGCCGCGGGCGTTGAGCACCTCGCCGAGGATGGTGAAGAGGCCGTAGAAGAAGACCTGCGGCAGGCACCAGAACGCGAAGGCGACGGCCAGCCGGTACTGCTCCGGCCCGTAGCCGGGCGCATAGAGGCGCACGAGCAGGGGAGCGAGGACCGTGGCGGCGATCGTGGTCACCAGGAGCAGGCCGAGCGCCAGGGTGAGCAGGCGGTTGATGTAGCCGCGGCCGCCGTCGGCGTCGAGGCCCGCCCGCACGATCTGCGGGACGAGGACGGCGTTCAGGGCGCCGCCCGCGATGATCGAGTAGATCGTGTTGGGCAGCAGGTTCGCCGTCGTGAAGGCGTCCGCGCCCGGCGCGACAGCGGCTCCGATCGTGTTCGCCATGACGATCGACATGACGAAGCCGAGGATCCGCGAGACCATCGTGCCGGAGGCGAGGACGGCGCTCGCGCGTCCGAGGGAGAAGCTAGCCACGCGGGTCCGATCGCTGGTCGTCGAGGTCGGGCTGGACCTCGAGCACGGCGTTCGGGTCCTCCTCGTCCTCAGGGGTGTCGCCTCGACGGCGACGGCGGATGTTGCGGAGGATGCCGGCGCCGAAGACGACGACGAGCGCGATCCCGATGACCAGGGTGCCGACGGTCTCCCAGTCGGCGCGGACGCTGGTCGTCATTCCCGTCGGGGTGCCGATGGGGACGCCCTGCGCCGAGGTCAGCTGCAGGCCGAGGCTCGTCTCGCCGTTGCCGACCCGGGCCTTCACGGGGATGAGGACGCGGCCCTGCGAGCGGGCGTCGATCTCCGTGGTCTCGATCGCCTCCTCGTCGATGTCGAGGACGGCGTTGGAGGTGGAGGCCTGGATCCGCACGGCGATCGGCCAGGGGAGCTCGTTGCGGACGTACACGGGGATGCTCGAGTCGCGGGAGACCTGCAGGATGCTGCCGGTCGCGTCGATCGACACCAGCGAGAGCGTCCGGTCGGCCTCGGTCATGGCCGCGCCGACGGCGTCGCCCCAGCCGCTGCCGTCTCCGCGCCAGGTCACCGAGAGCAGCGCCAGCACGTCGTTGCGGCTCTTGCCCGACAGCAGCTCCGGCTCCTGCAGCACGGAGGAGAACGCCTCGACCTCGGAGCCGGCGTCGAGCAGGTCGCGCACCCGGTCGAGCCGCGACTCCGACTCCGGCGAGTCGACGACGCTGGCGCCCTCGGTCGCGGGGACGGCGAGGGCGGTGGAGAGGGCGACTCCGCGGGCCCAGGGCAGCGACTCGATCGCGTCGAGGGTCTCGGAGAGGCGCGCGGCGCCGATCGCGGACCCGCGGCCGAGGGTGAGCACGACGTCCGGCGCGGTCCCCTCCTCCTGCACCTCGGCGAGATCGGTGGCGATCTCGGACATGCGGGCGCGCCACTCGGTGTCGTCGGAGGCGGTGGCGGCCGCGTCGAACGCCTCGGTGAGGCGCGAGTCGGCCACGACCAGGTCCGAGTCGCCGACGGTGGCGCGCGAGGTGGTGGTCACCTTCTCCGGCAGCAGGAGCCCGGAGGAGGGGACGACCGTGCGGTTCACGCCGCTGGCCGCGTAGACACCGAGGTCCGATCCCCGGAGGGTGCCCTCGTCGGGCCACGCGACGCTGCCGAGGGTGGTGCTCCAGTCGGAGGCGAGCAGCGACTCCGTGCTCGGACGCGCCGGCAGGTCCTCGGCCGGCTGATCGGAGTCGACGGCGGCCGTCGGCGCCGGGCTCTCGGTGCCGGGGACCGCGGCGAAGCGGGTGTCGTCGATCGCGTACTCGAAGGAGGTGGGAGAGAGGAGCGTGGAGAGCCCTGCCTGCGCCTGGGCCGAGACGTCGGCGTCGGCGTACGGCAGGGCGAAGCGCTCGTTCGGCACGGACTGCAGCCGGTCGAGCCAGTCGAGGGCCGACTCCGGAGCGGCGCTGCCGAGGACGCGGATCGAGGCGAGGATGCGCGGGTCGACCCCGATCGTGACGCCCTTCCCCGCGACCGCGTCGAGCTGACGGGTGAGGGTCCCCGTGCCGTCGGTGTAGTCGGCGAGGGCCTCGGCCGAGAGCAGGCCGTCGGCCGTGTCCGGCACGGTGAGCGGGACGAGGACGCTGACGCCGGTCTCGCGCTCCGGGGCCGCCGCGTCGTCGGTCAGCTCGACGGCCGTGCGGGCGGTCGAGACGACACCGCCTGGACCGGTGACCGTGACGAGGACGGCGTGGGTGCCGAGCGCGGTGCGGTCGTTGGAGAAGGGGATCTGGTCCACCGGCACGGTGAGGCCGGCCTCGGCGGTGCTGGAGGGCAGCAGGCGCAGCTGAGCGGTCGTCCGGACCGGGTCGGTGTCGTTGTCGGCCTCGGCGTCGAGCCAGTCGTGCAGCTCCGCGCGGGTGTCGAGGGTCGCGTAGGAGAGGGCGACCGTCACGTCGGCGCTGTCGATCGCCTCCGTGGTGCCGTTGCGCACGGCGATCGAGAGCTCGAGGTCCTGGCCGGGCCGCAGGACGCCGTCGCTGCCGGCTCCCGCGGTCGTGGTGACGGTGCCGGGAGCGGGCGTCGAGGTCGCCGTCGCGACGGATCCCGGGGCCGCGAGGGCGGGGGAGGCCACGCCGGACAGGCCGAGCGCGAGGGCGGCGGCCCCTGCCGAGCGGAGCAGGAGGAGGGCCGCCCGCGAGCGGCGGGAGCGGAGGGAGGGGTCGCGCCGATGCATCGGACTCACTCGGCCTCCATGCGGGTGATTCTACGGGCAGCCCTCCTCGGGGCAGGCGGTGCGTCCGCTGTGCGCCCGGTCGGGCCGGTAACCCCCTGGCACGGTCACCGGTCGTCGAGACACCCCCCGCTACTAGGATCGTGCGAATGCACAGCGTCCAGACCGCTCTCGAGACCCTCCGCGCGCTCGCGGGGACGCCCACGGTGGCGCGGCTGGCGGAGGCGTTCGCAGCGCAGGGCCACGAGCTCGCGCTGGTCGGCGGCCCGGTCCGCGACGCCTTCCTCGGCCACGGCGTGCACGACCTCGACTTCACCACCTCCGCGCGCCCCGACGACATCGTGCGGATCGTCGCTCCGATCGCCGAGGCGCACTGGGACATAGGCCGGGCGTTCGGCACGATCGGCGCCCGCGTCGCCGGCGAGACGGTCGAGATCACGACCTACCGCAGCGACAGCTACGACGGGGTGAGCCGCAAGCCCGAGGTCGAGTTCGGCGACTCGCTCGAGGGCGACCTGGTGCGGCGCGACTTCACCGTCAACGCGATGGCGCTGCGGCTCCCGGAGGTCGTCCTCGTCGATCCCTCGGGAGGAGTGGAGGACCTGCTCGCCGGCCGGCTGCGCACCCCCTCCCCCGCCGACCTCTCCTTCGGCGACGACCCGCTCCGGATGCTCCGCGGCGCGCGCTTCACCTCGCAGCTCGGCTTCCGCACCACCGACGAGGTCGAGTGGGCGATGGCCGAGCTCGCCGGCCGGATCGACGACGTCTCGGCGGAGCGCGTGCAGGAGGAGCTGCGGAAGCTCCTCGCGACCGCCTCGCCCCGCGCCGGCCTGGAGCTGCTGGTCGACACCGGTCTGGCCGGTCGCTTCCTCCCGGAGCTGCCCGCGCTGCGCCTGGAGCAGGACGAGCACCACCACCACAAGGACGTCTACACCCACAGCCTCACCGTGCTGGAGCAGGCGATCGCGCTGGAGGAGTCGCGGCACCCCGGATCCGCGCCGGACGTCGTGCTGCGGCTCGCCGCGCTCCTGCACGACATCGGCAAGCCGGCCACGCGTCGGCTCGAGCCGGGCGGGGTGGTGAGCTTCCACCACCACGACCTGGTCGGCTCCAAGCTCGCGATCAGGCGGATGCGCGCGCTGAAGTTCGACAACCAGACCACGAAGGACGTGGCCCGCCTCATCGAGCTGCACCTGCGCTTCTTCGGGTACACCGACGGTGCGTGGACCGACTCCGCGGTGCGCCGCTACGTGACCGACGCCGGGCCCCTGCTCGAGCGGCTGCACATCCTCACCCGCGCCGACGTCACCACTCGCAACCGCCGCAAGGCCGACCGGCTCGCGCACGCCTACGACGACCTCGAAGCGCGCATCGCGGAGCTCGCCGAGAAGGAGGAGCTCGCCTCCAAGCGCCCCGACCTCGACGGCACGCGGATCATGGAGATCCTCGGCCTCGCCCCGGGCCCCGAGGTGGGACAGGCGTACCGGTTCCTGCTCGAGCTGCGGCTGGAGGAGGGTCCGCTCGGCGAGGAGGTCGCGGCGCAGCGGCTCCGCGAGTGGTGGGCGTCGCGCTGAGGCGCTGAGCCGGCACGGACTGCGCGCCTGCCTCGCCCGGCCCCGGAGTGGTGCGCCTCGAGCGGACCCGTCCGGCGCGTCGCGGCGGTCCTGTTGTAGTCTGTACAGGTTGTCCACGACCAGACGCACTCGCGTCCGCGGGAGTGGGCAGATGCTACATACCCTCCTGTCACGGAAATACCGTGGCCGTTCAGTCCGAAGGAGGTGGGTTAGTGACGCATCAGTACGAGATCATGGTCATCCTGGACCCCGAGATCGATGAGCGCACCGTCGCTCCGAGTCTCGACAAGTTCCTCAACGTCATCCGCACCGATGGTGGATCCATCGACAAGGTCGACGTCTGGGGCCGCCGTCGTCTGGCGTACGAGATCAACAAGAAGTCCGAGGGCATCTACGCCGTCGTCGACTTCACGTCGACCTCCGCCGCAGCGAACGAGCTCGACCGTCAGCTGAAGCTGTCCGAGGCCGTCATGCGCACCAAGGTGCTGCGGGCCGAAGAGGGCATCGCCCAGGTCGCGGCCGCCGCGAAGCTCGCCGACGAGAAGGCCGCCCGCAAGGCTGCCAAGGCCTCGGCCGCTCCCAAGGCGTAGCGCTCATGGCCGGCGAGACGATCATCACCGTGGTGGGGAACCTCACCGCCGACCCCGAGCTGCGCTACACGCAGGGCGGGCTCGCGGTCGCGAACTTCACCATCGCCTCCACGCCGCGCACCTTCGACCGTCAGGCGAACGACTGGAAGGACGGCGAAGCGCTGTTCCTCCGCGCCTCCGTCTGGCGCGAGTTCGCCGAGAACGTCGCGGGAACGCTGACCAAGGGCAGCCGCGTCATCGCGACGGGCCGCCTGAAGCAGCGCTCCTACGAGACGAAGGAAGGCGAGAAGCGCACCAGCATCGAGCTCGAGATCGACGAGATCGGGCCCTCGCTGCGCTACGCGACCGCGCAGGTCACGCGCGCCTCCGGTGGAGGCGGACGCGGCCAGGCCGGTGGCGGCCAGGGCAACGGCGGTCAGATCGGCGGCGGCCAGGGCGGCTTCGGCGGCGGCGGTCAGGGAGGCTCCGGCAACGCCGGCGGCAACCGTGGCGGTCAGGCCGAGGAGCCGTGGGCGCCGAGCGCTCCCGCCGGTGGCGACGTGTGGAGCACGCCGGGCAGCTACAACGACGAGACGCCGTTCTGAGCCCCGGCTCGGACACTCTCCTCACCTGAATCACGCCTCCCCCGCACCGCGATCGCTCGCGGCGGGGCAGGGGCGAACCAGAATCTAAGGAAACCACTATGGCTGGAAAGAGCAGCGGCGACCGCCGCAAGCCGATCCGCGGCAAGGGCGCGAAGAACGCGGCCCCCGCGAAGTCGGTCCGCGTGGGTGTCATCGACTACAAGGACGTCGCGACCCTCCGCAAGTTCATCTCGGAGCGCGGGAAGATCCGCGCCCGTCGTATCACCGGCGTCTCCGTTCAGGAGCAGCGCCTCATCGCCCGTGCCGTCAAGAACGCCCGCGAGATGGCGCTCCTGCCCTACGCCGGCAGCGGAAGGTAGGTAACGGTATGTCCAAGGTCATCCTGACCCACGAGGTCGACGGACTCGGCTCGGCCGGCGACGTCGTCGACGTGAAGAACGGGTTCGCCCGCAACTACCTCATCCCGCAGGGCTTCGGCGTCGCGTGGACCCGCGGCGGCGAGAAGCAGGTCGAGCAGATCAAGTCGGCGCGAGCCGCTCGTGAGCACAAGACCATCGAAGAGGCCCAGCACACCAAGCAGGTCCTCGAGGCCAACCGCGTGAAGCTGACGGTCAAGGCCGGCAAGGACGGCCGCCTGTTCGGCTCGGTGAAGACCTCCGACATCGCGGACGCGGTGGCGGCGGCCGGATTCGGCGAGCTCGACAAGCGCAAGATCGTCATCTCGAACGCGATCAAGCACGTCGGCGAGCACGAGGCCGTGGTGCGTCTGCGCGACGACATCCAGGCCACCGTGAAGCTGCAGGTGGTCGCGGCCAAGTAAGGCCGCGAGAACGCCGCGGAGGGCGGTGCGACGGGACTTCCGAGTCCCCTCGCACCGCCCTTCGTCGTTCCCGTTCTCCACAGCTCCATCCACATACACCCTCCGGCGGGACCAACCTTCACTGTGGTCTTGAGACTCTTTTCCCCACACACCTGTGGAAAGCGGGAAATGCCTGGTCAGCGATCGGAAAAAACTTGCCGATAGCCTCTGTTCCCACAGGGTTGTCCACATGTTGCCCACAGTGGGCCCGGCGTTTCCCCTCGGTTCTGCACAGCTCCCTCCACAGGGCGGTTTGCGTGCCCCGGGCGCCGGTCCGTAGGGTGGCGCAGCGCCCCGCGAGGGGTGCGGGCAGGCGCCCGTGCGCCGCTGTCGGAGGTCGCTGGTAGACCGGATCCCGGCACCGGCTCGACCGGACGCGCAGCACCCGACAGGAGGAGGCGAAGGCATGACGATCGCGCACCTGGCGGTACCCGGCTCGGACGGACGGGACGGTCGCGGAGACCGCGGCGAGTCGCGCGGGAACGAGCGGACCCCTCCGCACGACCTCCTCGCCGAGCAGTCGGCCCTCGGCGGCATGCTGCTCTCGAAGGACGCGGTCGCCGACGTCGTCGAGAGCGTCAAGGGCACCGACTTCTACATCCCCAAGCACGAGATCGTGTTCGACGCGATCCTCGCCCTCTACTCGCACGGCGAGCCGACCGACGTCATCGCGGTCACCGACGAGCTCACGAAGCAGGGCGAGCTGCAGCGGGCCGGCGGCGCCGACTACCTGCACACGCTCACGTCGATGGTCCCCACCGCGGCCAACGCGGGCTACTACGCCTCGATCGTCGCCGAGCGCGCTCTGCTGCGCCGCCTCGTCGAGGCGGGCACCCGCATCGCGCAGATGGGCTACCAGGGCGAGGGCGAGGTGCTCGACCTCGTCAACACGGCGCAGGCCGAGATCTACAACGTCACCGGCTCCGAGACGGCGGAGGACTACGTCCCGCTGACCGACGCGGTGACCGTGGCGATCGACGAGATCGAGGCGGCCGCGCACAAGGACGGCAGCTTCACCGGTGTGCCCACCGGGTTCGCCGACCTCGACGACCTGACCAACGGCTTCCACGCCGGGCAGATGATCATCGTCGCCGCGCGCCCCGCACTCGGAAAGTCGACGCTCGCGCTCGACTTCGCCCGCGCCGCGGCGATCAAGCACAACATGGCCACGATCTTCTTCTCCCTCGAGATGGGGCGCAGCGAGATCGCGATGCGCCTCCTCTCGGCCGAGGCGTCCGTACCGCTGCAGCACATGCGCAAGGGAACGGTCGATCAGCGCGACTGGACGACCATCGCCTCCACCCGCGGCCGGATCAACGACGCACCGCTCTACATCGACGACTCGCCCAACATGACCCTGGTCGAGATCCGGGCGAAGTGCCGCCGGCTCAAGCAGCGCGTCGGCCTCAAGATGGTCGTCATCGACTACCTGCAGCTGATGACCTCCGGCAAGAAGGTCGAGAGCCGCCAGCAGGAGGTCTCGGAGTTCTCGCGTGCCCTCAAGCTCCTCGCGAAGGAGCTGCAGGTGCCGGTCATCGCGCTCTCACAGCTGAACCGAGGCCCCGAGCAGCGCGCCGACAAGCTCCCCGCGATCTCCGACCTCCGCGAGTCCGGCTCGATCGAGCAGGACGCCGACATGGTGATCCTCCTGCACCGCGAGAGCGCCTACGAGAAGGACAACCCGCGGGCGGGCGAGGCCGACCTCATCGTCGCCAAGCACCGCAACGGCCCGACCCGCACGGTGACCGTGGGCTTCCACGGCCACTTCTCGCGCTTCGCCGACATTCCGGCGGTCTAGACGTGTGCTACCGACAGGGGCGAATCCCGGTCATGATCTTCCCAATTTGACCTACTCAGTGCGAGGTGCATGCAAGGGCACCGAGGCAAGACCGGACTGCGGCTGGAACCGTACTGTTCAGCATGCCGTGCAATAGCATCGATGACGGCAGACTGCTTCCGACCGCGTCCGAATACAATCGGCGTCGGATCGATCTCGGCCACTCCCCACACTTGCCGGTGAGCCAATTTCCGAAGCGCTCTCCTTGCATCGAAATTGTCGGCGCTCCTCAGCAGGAATGCCATGATCGGACACGACGCCTCACCGGAACAGCGGGTGAACGCCAGCCGCGCCGTGCTCTGAACGGATCCGAACCGGTTGTCGAGAATCCGAGATGTCGCGTCACTCGATCAATAGGTCAAGGGCGCTCCTGGCAACATCGATGAACTTCGATCGATAGCGCTCCAGTGGGTCACCGGGTTGTTCGGATACGCCCAGGGCAACCACGGAATAGACGGCACCGTCGCTCCCCACGGCAACCAGCGTGACCGCCACGACGCCCGGCGAGCTTCCGATCTTCTCCGAGAGCGTCACCAACCCGCGTTCTACAAACGGCGAAGAAGACGCGATCTCGGGTGACCGGAGGATCTGCGACATGTGCGGATCGTCGCGTCCCAGCTCCACGACCGCCCGGTGCGCACTCGCCACGTCTTCAGCGTTCGCGAACCAATCGATGTTGCGTGGCCAGAACGGCGCGCGCTCGATCCATGCCGGGTCCACTGTCAGCGGCTGACTGCTCAACTTCTCAAGAATGCCATGGCGAGCCGCGCTGGATGCCTCGTTCCAGTCGGTCGCGAGCGGCATGTCGCCGCTGAGCGTCAACTGGAACATTTTCCTCGTCGTCAAGAACGGTTCGAGGAGGTCAGGTTGGTGATGCCCGAGATCGCGCACCGCGGCCGACAACCGCTGGGCTCCGACAGCGTCCATGAGAACGTCGGCTGCTGTGTTGTCGCTGATCTGCATCATCAAACGTGAGAGCTCGAACACCGAAATTTCTGTTCCGTCCGGCTCGAGGTGCAGCCGACCGGTTGGGAGACTCTTCTTCCCATCGTCGATCATGAGCACGTCCTCCCAGGAGAGATCCCCTTCTTTGATCGCTTCCACTACAGCTGCCAGAACGTACAGCTTCATCACCGATCCAACCGGACGGAGAACGTCGTGCGCCCGCTCGTGAACCGACTCCGTGTGCGACCCGCGTGTCACCTGCATGAGCAGTGATGACGCAGGAACGAGCGCTTCGAGACGAGCCGCTGCTTCGGCAAAGGATGCAATCGATGGTGATGCAGTGGCAACCGCCGCGTTCACGACGAGCGCTCTGAGCTCTCCGTTCGCGTTCGCGGTGATCTGCAGATCGAGGAGAATGCCAAGCCGATTGCGGACGACAGCAAGAGCTCCCTCGGGTCGAAGTTCGAAGGACTTCACCGTGTATGGGCCCAGGGGCCGAAGGCTCAAATTCACCATGGTGACCAGATGCGCGGTGGACTCCGAGTCGAACGCACCCGCGTCCGATTTCGACTCGACAGCCTCAGTGGTCAAGTCCTCCTCTGCGTTCAGCCGTTCGACCGCCCACAGCATCAGATCTTGGGTCCGGAGTTCCTCAGCGGTCAGGTCTGTGCCCGCTGTCGGAACAGTTTCTGCCAGATTCAGGCTGCATCCGACCAGCACCGAGCACAGGAGGAGCGGAACGGCGAGCTTGCGCCAGTAGGCGTGATCCGTGCGGACTGCGCGCCGGACGCAACCACCCGTGCTCGGCGCCTCACGCCTTTGCCGCGGCCTGGCCGACCGGAGGAATCGCAGCATCACAACACCTCCGATCGCCGAGCGGCATCGTCGTCTCCGAGGATCGATGGAGAGTCGTCCTCGTCACTCGCAGAACCAGGCGAAGCGGAGGACGGGACGAGCTTCATCGTCGCGATCCCGACGGTTGCGATCATGATGATCCCGAAACTCCACAGCCCGATGCTGAGGATGATCCCGACGTGCAATGCGACCGCCAGAATGAACGCGATCCGTCGACCGAAGTCAATGGTCACAACGAGAATTCCGATGCAGATCTCTGCGACGATGACACCCCAGGTGATGACGGCTAAGAGGAGTGGGACTGACGTCGCCCAGTGCAGCACATCTGCGATGAGGCCGCTTGCGCCGAACATGTACCCGCGAGAGATGTAGTACTCGGCCGATCCGTTGGACCAGTCATCGACGTTGAACTTCTCAAATGCACTATTGAGATAGATCAAGGTCACCTGGAGTCGCAGGGCATAGATCCCAGCGAGTGCAACACCTCGACCGACTGGTCCGACGGGCCGGCGCTCCTTGGACCATGCCCATCTCCGATCATCCGCAGCCATGATGAAGATGATGATCACCGAGACGATCGCGGCCACAGAATCGCCGCCATCGGGCAATGAGATTCCGGTGGAGATGGAGATGGAGATCCAGGCATGAACGAACGCCATCACCCTCGGCAGGAACCCGACGAGCACGAGGCCCAGCAAAACAATCATGACGATGACCCGCACGATCGAGGGCACCTCTGGACCACCGATGCAGAAGGCGGAGATGATCCGCGCCCCAGCACAGTAAGGCGCCGGTTCGGCTCCTCCGACCGTTTGCATCAGTGCGCTGAACGGCGTGAAAACGAGGATGGAGATCTGGGCGGCCGCCAGAGCGCCGCGGCCGAGCGTGAAGGCACGCTGCCGAACCTCCAACGATTGCAAGGCGATCTGGAGCCGTAGCGCTGGCCCGGGTCGCTCGTGCATCAGCACACCGCGTCCACGGTCGTGAAGGTCTCGATGGAGTGCATGGGGAGATCGAATTCTCGGTATTCGAAGGGCGTGAACGTCTCTGTGGTCAGAATGATCGGGCCGCAAAGCGTACGGTGAGCGAGGTTCACGGTGATCTTCTGTGGCTGCAATGAACTGGCCTCGGCGAGGCAGTGTTCGCGGGTCTGGCCAGTTTCACACTCGTGCCACTGCCCGACGGCTTCGGAGAGCTGTGCGAGCTCGGGCCCCTGCGCCCGCTGCGCCCTGCTGAGGCCGAAGAGATTCTCCACCCGCCCTTGAGGTGCAAGCATCAACGACGCCATCGTCTCCGCGTCATATGCGGCGATCTCAGTCGCCTGTGGTGCGTTCGTGAAGAACCCCCACCCCTGTGGGGAGACCGTTGTGAATGCCAGCTGCAGGTTCTTGTGCACGTCCGACTCACTTGACAGGACATTGGGCGGGAGCACGAAGTACACGCTTGCCCCGATCCAAACAGCGAGCACGGCCAAGGCTGCCCCGAAGAACCAGACAGCCTTGTCCGCGATCACTCCCCTCTCCCTCGAGCGCGGAGGCAGCCTCACCTACTTGCCGAGAGCCGCAGCGAACTGGGCCGCGCGCTTCTCATGCGAGATCGGGCTCTGCTCAGTGCTCGTCCCCCAGAAATCGATGGTGTTCCAGACCCATCGCACGTTCCCCGCCGCGGCGACCGTCGCCACGGCCGCTCCGGCGACAGCAGCCACGACGACGACGAAGACGATCGATCGCGCCGAGACGAACTCCTCCTTGTCGGGCACGTTGAGCCCCATGACCTCCGCTACGCCGTAGGAGATCTCGGAGAAGTTCTCGAGAGCAACGTCGACGAGACGAGGATCACCGGACTGCAGCGGCACGGTAACGAGCTCGTTGAAGTTCGGTTCGACACCCATGAACAGGGCGTACATCTCGTCTCGTGCTTCGACGGTGACGCTATCCACTTCCGGCGCATACGGCGAGAGTGCCTTGTGGTCCTCGTAGACCGGACCCGAGCCGAGCACCAGGAAGCTGATGATGTCGTGGTCCGTGTACGACGTCATCGTCGCCGCCTCGTGCTGTGCAACAAGGCTCGCGCCGGAGGGCGCCGCAACCGCAGGCAGGTTCCCCGCGAGTACCAACGCTGCCGCACACAGCACCGAGACAGCCGACTTCATCCTGATAGCCAATGTTCCCCCAAGAGTGATGGCCTCGAGCGCCAGGGACGGGCTCGTGGACCAGTGGAGCGGAGGCGAGTTGCCAGCGCCACATCGCGAGCTGCACTTCGCAGACTCGTCGAATCAAACCAAACATGTACGGTGCTTTGTTTCTTGGCGCGAAAATTGGCGCGACGACCGACGGCGCAAACGACGACATACAACCGTGCATGTATGTTTGGTGCATGGTCTTCGGAGTGCTCGTCCTCGTGTTCGCTGCTGCTGCCGTCGTCGCAGCCGTCGAATGCGCCGCCCGAGGGCGACTCGGCCCGAACAACCTGGTCGGGATCAGAGCAGCCTCGGTCATGGCTTCCGATGAAGCCTGGCAGCGGGGCCATCAGGCAGCCCGACCCTGCGTGTGGATCGGCGCACTCTTGGCAGTCACGGGGGGCTCGCTCAGCCTCGTGGTCGACCCCACGCACTCGAACGCGTTCGTGCTCGCAGGCCTGTCGGCGTTTCTGATCTTCGTGCTGCTCGGAAGCGCGATCGCCGTGCGCGCGGCACGCCAGGTCCCCCCGCCGGGCGTCGACGACGACCGGCGAGAAACGCCCCTCCCCTAGCGTCCAGCACGATGCACTCCAGGAGAGCACCATCCCTGTCGATCCGGTGAAACCTTGGCTGATCTACGACAAGGGCTCGGTTGCCGCGGAACTCGAGATGCAGGCAAGGCGCCGGGGCATGCCGTTCCTCCTCGCGGGGCGCGACGGCGCGAGTCTCGACATGCTGGCTGACCGGTACGGCGTCGCGAGGATGCAGCTCGACCTCCGGCAGCGTGCGAGCTCCCTGACGCAACACCTCGACGGCGTCAGCGGGGTGATCAACGCAGCCGGACCATAGTCCTCCACCGCGCAGCCGCTCATGGAGGCCAGCGCGGAAGGTGGCGTCTCCTACACTGACCTGTCGAATGAGAGCCGCACACACGAGTACGCGTGGAAACGGGATGCCCATTGGCGAGAATGCGGCATCGCCGTGGTACCCGGCGCGGGGTTCGGCACGTATCTGGCCGAAGTGCTCGCCGAGCATGCGCTCCGACCGATAGACCAGCCGCAGAAGGTCAGCCTGACGAGCCTCGCGAGTGGCAGGACTTCGAAGTCACCAGGCGTCACAGCTTCGTCGCAGGCAGTTCTCGCTTCAGGAAGCCGGCGCTTCCGGTCCGGGACGCTGGTCAGGCTGAGAGGTGGAAGAGCAGTTGAGACCTCTGAGACGGGCTCTCACCTGACACTGCACACCGGCGACCTGTTCGCTCTGCGGAGGACGACGGCGGCGACCGACATCCAGGTGTTCACCGAGCTCGGGTTGCCTCGCGGCCAGCTCCTCCTGCTACTCCCGCTCCTGCGAGTGCTGTCTTCGCTGCACAGAGTTCGCCCTCTCAGGCTTCCATCACATCGGCGAACGCGGCCTCGGATGCTCACGTCGACCGCGAGCACCATCATCATCAGGCCTCGTCTCCGAGTCACCGTGGAAGGCAGCGCCGGCGATCGTGCATCGATCGTTCTGACTGCTGGGTCTGGAACAGCTTTGGCGGCTGCGATCTGCCTGGAAGTACCGGCAGCCCTCGCAGCCGAGGCACGGTCCGTGTGCATGACGCCGCTCGAGATCCTGGGATCGAATCCGGCGAGACACCTTCCAGGCGTGCATACATCACCAGACCGATCAGAAGATCCGAAGGGACGAGATGCACCACTTTGATGGGCGGCCTTCAGAGGAGATAATCGGCAAGGAGTCCGGCCGATACTTCGGTTCGGGTCATCGACACATCAGGCATACCTTCAGCCAGGTGGCCGAACACGTCGACGGTGACAGGATCCGACTTTCGGCGGTTGGGCAGGCGATCTATCCGCCCCGCTGGTCGCTGGACGCGGCAGGAAATCCCCGCGAGGTGTATCTCAGTTCTATCGATGCGATCAGCCTGGCGCTGAAGACCATCAGCCTGTGTGAGAACACGAATCGCGGAGCCTGGTGGGAAGGGCCGTTCGATGTCACAGGGTTCTCAGTCGTCGCCGGATGTGTGGCGACGACTGATGTGGGCTCTGTCCCCATCGGCATCACGACCGATCACGGCGGACCGCTCGTCAGCACCAGGTCATTGCGGGCTCGTATCGGCGGACTGAACGTCGAATTGGAGTGCGCCCCGAGCCGAGCCCGACCGGGCGCAGCCGAGGTGGCACGCGGCCTCACCCATGCGGCAGCAGGCGACTCGATCCAGATGTCGTCCCGCGTCGATCGCGTGGACCTCGTCGATGGACACCTCGAGGCGTCCCATTCCGTCACGCCATCCCAGGCAGGGTACCCAGCCGCCCCGCCCCGCCTTGACGCCGTCGATGAACTCGTCATGTTCGGTCAGTTGGCCCAAGTCCTCATATACGCCGTCAATGACACCAGCCGCTCCGCTGTACCGAACCTCTGGCTCAGGCGCGCCTCCGTCTCTCGGACGCCCGCTCCGTCCGGCGGCCAGGCTCGATTCTCCGCTCGCACGTCCGTGTGCAGGAACGCCGAGGTCGTCATCGGCGGCCGAACCCTCCGCGACGTGAGGTTGGTCTCGACATCCGAGCACGGTGCGAGCGCCAGCGCGGCGTTCGGCTACTCAGCGTGAACCCTCCCGAACGGGGACCAGACGGCAGAGACGCTGAACCATGGGCCGATAGAGTGGCTTTGGGATCAGTCGGAGGTGCGCGTGGCACAACAGGAACGCGGGATCGCCACACGAGAGGCGATTGTTCTCGGTGGGGCGAAGGTGTTTGCGCGCCTGCACTACTCGACCGCTCGCGTCGCCGACATCCTGGAAGCAGCATCCGTCACGCAGGGTGGTTTCTACTTTCATTTCCGCAGGGGCAAGATCGAGGTGGCGGAGGAGATCATCCGCCGCCAGGACCAGGGCTTCATCCTCCTCCGGGATTCGATTCTGGAGTCGGGCGACGACGGCCTCGCTTCACTGCTCACGCTGTCCCGGTCCCTCGCGAGAGCAGTGCAGCACGATCCAACGGCGCAAGCAGGCCTGCGTCTCGTCGCACAAGCCTCATCTGAATTCCCCGGCGTTGCGAAGTTGCCGGATCCAGTCTGGCTCGACGCGATAGCGTTGTTTCTCGAACAGGCACGAGCTGAAGGCAATCTTCGCGCCGAGGTCGATATCCCGACTGCCGCTCGAGCCGTCGTCTATATGTTCACCGGCGCGCAGACGAGCTCGTTCGTCTCGAACGGTTGGCGACACCTTGAGGCGAGCCTCGAGGCGACACATTGGTTCTTCATGCAAGCGCTCGCCACGCCGGAGTACCTGGCGACCACGAAGAACGCCCTCTAGTGCTTCGCCCGCAGGCATGCATGCGAAACAGCCGCACCGACATCGCCCTGACGCCTCGCTTGTTGCGGCTTCTCCGGCAGCCGGCCCGTTCGAGCAGGCCGCGCAGGGCGGCAGCTCCGACGCCGACCGCGACGCTGAGGATGGCTTCGTGGAGACTGAACCCGAAGTCTGTGCCAACCCGAGCTCGTATGGCCGCCGGGCACTTCCTGTGCGGCGAGGGGCCACCGAATGACCCCATCGCGGCCCCAGATCCGCGGAATCACGTGGGCATGTTCGGAGCGACACGGTGTGCTGGAAACTGCGGCGACACTTACGTGGGAAACCCGCTGATTCAGGGGGCCTGCGGCGACCTTTCGCGGGCGCGTTCACAGACGTGAAGGGCGCCGCTGCCGTCCCCGAGCCCGTCGACGTCCCGCTGGGCGGCGGATCGATCCGCCTGGGTCAGTTCCTCAAGTTCGCGGGGATCCTCTCGGGCGGCGAGGCCAAGGAGGCGGTGGCCGAGGGGATGGTGACCGTCAACGGCGAGGTCGATCTGCGCCGCGGGCGCCAGCTCGCCGTCGGCGACGTCATCGGGTTCGACCGGAACCGCTTCCGCGTCTGCGAGTGAGCGCGGCCCCGTTTCTGCGGCTGGGATCCGCCGAGACGCCTTCGCGCGGGTGAGACACCGCTCAGAGGGCGGTGTGTCGGCGTGTTGAGCGGCGTCTCGGCGCACACTGGCTCCTGGACATCCCGGGACGACAGGAGACGCGCGTGCAGCTCGGCATTCACTTCATGAACTTCACCCTGCCCGGAGGGAGCGCGCAGATCGCGCCGATCCTCGGGGCGACGGCGCGGACGGCCGAGGACGTCGGGTGCGCCTGGTTCACCCTGATGGACCACTACTTCCAGATGGAGCACTTCGCGACCAGCGAGGATCCGATGCTCGAGGGCTACACCTCGCTCGGCTTCGTCGCCGGGCGGACGGAGAAGATGCGGCTCGGGCTGCTCGTCACCGGCGTGACCTACCGCCACCCGGGACTCCTCGCGAAGATCGTCACCACCCTCGACGTGCTCTCCGGCGGACGCGCGATGCTCGGCATCGGCGCCGCCTGGTACGAGCGCGAGCACCTCGGGCTCGGCGTGCCGTACCCGCCGCTGAAGGAGCGGTTCGAGCGGCTGGAGGAGACGCTGCGGATCTGCCGTCAGATGTGGAGCGACGACGACGGGCCGTTCGAGGGGACGCACTACCGGCTCGCCGAGACGCTGAACCACCCGGCTCCGATCCAGCAGCCCGGCCCGCCGATCCTCGTCGGCGGCGGGGGCGAGAAGAAGACGCTGCGGCTGGTCGCGCAGTACGGCGACGCCTGCAACCTGTTCGGCACCGGCGCGGACGACGTGGCGCACAAGCTGGACGTGCTCAAGCGGCACTGCGACGACCTCGGGCGCGACTACGCGACGATCACGAAGACCATCACGGGGGGCGGCGATCCGATCGGCGACCCCGACGGCTTCGTCCGCGCGATGGAGGAGTACGCGGCGCTGGGGATCGACCACGTGCAGCTGGCGCCGGCCGGGCCGGATCCGGAGGGGTACGTCGCCCGGCTGGGCGAGGGCGTGATCGAGCGGGTGGCGGCTCTCGGCTGAGCAGTGCCGGACGGCGCGGCGGCGCGGGTCGCTCGACGAGGTCCGCGGTGGAGGCCGGCGTCGGCTCCGGTCGACCGTGTCCGCTCCGGTCCGCCGGCACCGGGCGCTGCTGGCCGGGGTCGGCTCCGGCCCGCCGTCACCGGGGCGAGGACTCCGGAGGCGGGGGTGTCGCGGAGCGGAGGACACCGTCGGCGGATCCTGCCCCCCGTCAGGGTCGCGGCGTAGACGCGGGCGAGAAGCGCGACCTACGGTTCGAGCCTCCCACCTCGGGTTATTGAGCTCACGCTGACGTGGGCAGATCGCTGGCCTCATGCCGCACGTGTCCTCTCGCACCTCGCTCCGCCGTCATCGGCAGAACCGCAGAAGAGGGGCGATCGGGACGGGTGTCGTCCTCGCCGTCGTCGGAGCCGCGCTCTTCGCCGGCGTCTCGGCGCAGGCGGCCACGGCGCCCGACCTCGGCACGGCGGAGGACTACTCGGTCCTGGCCGCGTCGACCGTGACGAACACGGGGTCGAGCGTCCTCGACCAGAACGTCGGGGTCAGCCCGCTGACCGCCGTCACCGGGTTCCCGCCCGGGCGGACGGACGGAGTGATCCACCGCGGAGACGCGGAGGCGGCGCAGGCCCAGGCCGACGTGGGCACCGCCTACGGACAGCTCGCCTCGCAGGCGACGACCGCGCAGATCGGCGCCGAGATCGGCGGCCGGACGCTGAAGCCCGGGGTCTACACCGCGGCCGGACCGGTCGGAGTGACGGGGACGCTCACGCTCGACGCCGAGGGCGTCAACGAGGCGGTCTTCGTGATCCGCGCCGCGTCGACGCTGACGACGGCGTCGTCGAGCTCGGTGGCCCTGATCAACGGGGCGCAGGCCTGCAACGTCTACTGGCAGATCGGCAGCTCCGCGACTCTGGGCACCGACTCGGACTTCGTGGGCTCCGTGCTCGCCTCGGTCTCGGTCACGGTGACGACGGGCGTCTCCGTCGAGGGCCGCGCGCTGGCCCGCTCGGGAGCGGTCACGCTCGACTCCGATGACTTCACCGAGCCGGGCTGCGAGCCCTCCGACGGTGGACCGTCGCCGACGGCGACGCCGACTGTGACCCCGACGGTCACGCCCACGGTGACCCCGACGGTGACGCCGACGGTGACTCCGACTGTGACTCCGACTGTGACGCCGACTGTGACTCCGACGGTGACGCCGACGGTGACGCCGACGGTGACTCCGACTGTGACTCCGACTGTGACGCCGACGGTGACGCCCACGGTCACGCCGACGGTCACGCCGACTGTGACCCCCACGATCACGCCGACGGTCACGCCGACGGTGACCCCCACGGTCACGCCGACTGTGACCCCGACGGTCACGCCGACTGTGACCCCGACTGTCGCCCCCACGGTCACTCCGACCGTGACTCCGACTGTCACCCCCACGGTCACCCCGACCGTGACCCCGACTGTCACTCCGACGGTGACCCCGACTGTCACTCCGACGGTGACTCCGACTGTCACTCCGACTGTGACGCCGACTGTGACCCCCACGATCACGCCGACGGTGACCCCCACGGTCACGCCGACTGTCGCCCCCACGGTCACTCCGACGGTCACTCCGACGGTGACTCCGACGGTGACTCCGACGGTCACTCCGACGGTCACGCCCACGGTGACTCCGACGGTGACTCCGACGGTGACTCCGACGGTCACGCCGACGGTGACGCCGACGGTGACTCCGACGGTCACGCCGACCGTCACTCCCACTGCCACCGCGAGCCCGACCGCGACGCCCACGCCGACCGCGACCACAGCGCCGCGCCCGGCACCCTCGCACGCAGCGATCGTTCCCGCCGCCGGCTCGAACGGACCCCGCGGACCGGCCCTGGCCTCGACCGGAGTCGATTCCGCAGCGACGGCGACCGCCGGAGTGCTCGGTCTGCTCGCCCTGGTCGGCGGCGGCCTGATGCTCCTCACCCTCCGACGCCGCGGTGAGCGCACCGGCAGCTGATCCCGGATGACCACCGGCAGCTGATCACCGCCAGGCCGTGCGCCGGACTCCCGAGGGGTCCGGCGCACGTCTGCGCCCACGACTCCGCTCCGCTCGTCTAACGGGCGTCTCTCGGATGCCCGCCCGACCTGCTCCTCCGTCGCTCCGCCGCTCCGCTCCGCCGCTCCGCTCCGTCGCTCGAACCACCGAGACGCCCCGGTGACGGCGGTGTCTCGGGTCACAGGGTGGCGTCTCGGCGGAGCGCGCCCGCGAGAACGCAGGAGTTGTCGTACTCGGCGTCGAGTGCGACAACTCCTGAGGACTCGCGGCGGGCGGGCGGCCTCGACGAGGAGGTCCCAGTTGTCGAAGCCGACGACGGCGACGTCCTGCGGCACGCGCCGGCCGGTCTCGCGCAGATGATCGAGAGTGCCCCGGGCGATCTGGTCGCTCGCGCAGATGATCGCGTCGAGGTCCGGATGCGCGCGCAGCAGCGTCTCGGCGCACTGGCGGCCCCAGCTCTCGGACCACTGCCCGAAGAGGACGCCGCCGCCGACCAGCGGGAGCCCCGCCTCCGTCAGCGCCTGCTCGACGCCCCGGGCGCGGTCGTGCGCGGCGGTGTAGCTCGGCTCGCCGTTGACGAGCGCGATCCTGGTCCGTCCGCGCTCGATCAGGTGGCGGGCGGCGAGGACGCCGGCCTGCACGTTGTCGGGCGTGAAGGAGGAGTCGCGGGGATCCTCCGAGGGCGCGTAGGCGTAGACGACCGGCACCGGGATGGTGCGCGTGATCGAGGGGCGGGGGTTCGTCGTCCGGCCGAGCACCACGATCCCGTCGACGCGCTTGGCGAGCAGGTTCTTGATGTGGTGCTGCTCGCGGATCGAGTCGCCGCGGGCGTCGCAGAGCAGCACCGACGTCGACCCGGCGCCGAAGGCGTCCTCGGCGCCGAGCAGCACGGGGAGCACGAAGCGGTTGTCGAGGTCGTTGGTGAGCATCCCGATGGTGCCCGTGCGCCGGGAGTTGAGGGCCTGCGCGAACGGGTTCGGGGTGAAGGAGAGGGCCTCGGCGGCGTCGAGCACGCGCTGGCGGGTCTCGGCGCGCACCTGGTCGCGGCCGTTGAGCGCCTTCGAGGCGGTGGCGATCGAGACGCCGGCGGCGGCCGCCACGTCTGTGAGCGTGATGGTGCCGGTGGGCTTTCGTGGTGACACCGGTCCTCCGTTCCGGGCCCGACGGGCCGCCGCGTCGATCCTCGCACGACTCCGCGGAAAAACCGAAAAGACCGAAAAGGTCGCTTCTCTTGACGGACCGCCCCCCTCTGCCTAGGTTTACCCGACAGAAAGTAGTTTCGGCCCGGCGCAGACGATCGGGACGACTGCCGAGGAATCCGTCAACGACGAAGGGATCATCCGTGAAGACGAGGAAGCACGCTCGGGGCCTCGCCGCCGCCGTCCTGCTGGGAACGGCCGCCGCCGCACTGACCGGCTGCGCGAGCGGCACAGGGGGCGACTCCGGCTCCGCCGCGGGAGGCAGCTACACGTTCTGGGATCCGTACCCCCAGTTCGACGAGACGTCCGACTGGGCGAAGCTCATCGACTCCTGCGGGACCGAGGCCGGCGTCACCGTCGAGCGCACCGGCTACGACACCACCGACCTGACCAACAAGGCGCTGCTCGCGGGCCAGCAGGGCAACTCGCCCGACCTCCTGCTCGTCGACAACCCGGTGGTCTCGACGCTCGCCGAATCGGGGATCCTGACCACCACCGCCGAGAACGGACTCTCCACCGACGGCATCGATGCGAACATCCTCGCCGCCGGTCAGACCGGCAGCGACACCTTCGGAGTGCCGATCGGCGCCAACACGCTCGCGCTGTACTACAACAAGGCCGTCCTCGAGAAGGCCGGCGTGGACGTCTCCTCGATCACCGACTGGGCGAGCCTGACCGACGCGCTCGAGAAGGTCACCGCGTCCGGAGGCAAGGGCATCACGTTCTCGGGCATCGGCACCGAGGAGGGGACCTTCCAGTTCCTGCCGTGGTTCTGGGGCTCGGGGGCCGACCTGACGCAGCTCGACTCGTCCGACGCCGTCGACGCCGTCTCGCTCTGGAAGGACTGGCTCGACAAGGGCTACGCGCCCAACTCCGTGATCGGCAACACGCAGACCACGAGCTGGCAGGAGTTCGAGACCGGCGAGTACGCGTTCGGCGAGAACGGCACCTGGCAGCTGGCCAACGCGAAGGCGTCGGGCATCGACTACGGCGTCCTGACCATCCCGTCGAAGGACGGCGGAGCGGCCCCCGCACCGACCGGAGGCGAGTTCCTCACCCTTCCGATGCAGTCGGACACGGCGCGCTACGAGACCTCGAAGAAGATCGCCGAGTGCCTGACCTCCACGGAGAGCCTGGTCACGACCGACAACACGCTCTCGTACATCGCGCCGACGGCCGAGGCGCAGCAGGAGCAGGTCGCCGGCAACGCCGACCTCGAGCCGTGGGTCACCGCCGTGCAGGCCGCGAAGGGCCGCACCTCGGACGACCTCGGGACGAAGTACCCGAAGATCTCGGAGCAGCTGTGGGGCGCGGTGCAGACCGTGCTCAGCGGCTCGCAGTCGCCCGAGGACGCCCTGAAGGCCGCCCAGTCGGCCGCCGAATCCGCCACGAAGTAGGACGACCGGGGGCTCCTGCTCCCCGAACGAGGTCCGCCCGGCCGGTGCTCCGCGCACCGGCCGGGCGGACGGGAGAGACCATGACCACTGCCACCGAGACCGCCCGCCTCCTGCGGCGCGGCACCGAGCCGCCGGCCCCGCCCGCCCCGGCCGCCGAGAGCCGCCGGCGCCGCTGGCGCCCCGAGGGCGGCCGCCTCGTCGCCTGGGCGTTCCTCGCTCCGCTCGTCGCCTACCTGCTCGTCTTCTACGCGTTCCCGCTCTACCGCAACCTCGAGCTGAGCCTGAAGGACTACACGGTCCGCTCGTTCGTGCAGGGGAACGCGCCCTTCGTCTGGTTCGACAACTACGTCCAGGTGTTCCAGGACGCGACCTTCGGCCCGGCGCTGCTGCACACCGCGGTGTTCACCGGCGTCTCGCTCGTCTTCCAGTTCACGCTGGGGCTGGCGCTCGCCGTGTTCTTCTACCGCCGCTTCCCGCTCGCGAGCACGCTCCGGGCGCTGTTCCTGGTGCCGTGGCTGCTGCCGCTGATCGTGTCGGCGTCGACCTGGTCGTGGATGCTGAACAGCGACTCCGGCATCGTCAACGCGTTCCTGGAGTCGTTCGGGATCGGGCAGATCAACTGGCTCACCTCGCCGAGCACCTCGCTGATCGCGGTCCTGATCGCGAACATCTGGATCGGCATCCCGTTCAACCTGGTGATCCTCTACTCCGGCCTGCAGAACATCTCGCAGGACCTCTACGAGGCGGCCTCGCTCGACGGCGCGACCGGCGCCCAGCAGTTCTGGCGGATCACGCTGCCGCTGCTGCGCCCGGTGTCGGCGATCACGATCCTGCTCGGCCTCGTCTACACGCTGAAGGTGTTCGACATCATCTGGATCATGACGAAGGGCGGCCCCGCCGACTCCTCGACCACGCTCGCCACCTGGACCTACCAGCTCGGCTTCGGCTCGATGCTGCCCGACTTCGGACCGGCCGCGGCGGTCGGCAACCTGCTGATCATCCTGGCCCTCGTCTTCGGTCTCGTGTACATCCGCGTCCAGCGGAAGCAGGCCGACTCGTGACCGCGCGCCGCCCCTGGTACCTGACGGTGGTCGGGATCGCCCTCACGGCGATCATGCTGTTCCCCGTCTACTGGATGATCAACGTCTCCCTCACCCAGACCGGCTCGATGCGGAAGGATCCGCCGGACTGGTTCCCCTTCTCGCCCACGTTCACCGGCTACCAGGCGGTGCTGAGCGAGCAGCTGCCCTACCTCGGCACGAGCCTCGTCGTCGGCCTCGGCACGGTGCTGCTGACCGTCGCCATCGCCGCCCCCGCCGCCTACTCGCTGGCGAAGCTGCGGCCCCGCGGCGGGCAGGCCCTCTCGTTCGTGCTCCTGATCGCGCAGATGATCCCGGCGATCATCATGGCGATGGGCTTCTACGCCATCTACCTCAACCTCGGGCTGCTCAACTCGATCCCGGGCCTGATCGTGGCCGACTCCACCATCGCGGTGCCGTTCGGCGTGCTGATCTTCACGGCGTTCATGTCGGGGATCCCCGACGAGCTCACCCAGGCGGCCCGGATGGACGGAGCGAGCGCCTGGCGCACCTTCACCTCGGTGATCATGCCGATCAGCCGCAACTCCGTGGTCACCGTCTCGCTGTTCGCGTTCCTCTGGGCCTGGTCGGACTTCATCTTCGCCTCGACGCTCGACAGCGGCGGGAAGCTCCAGCCGATCACCCTCGGCATCTACAAGTACATCGGCAACAACAACCAGGAGTGGAACTCGATCATGGCGACCGCCGTGGTCGCCTCGCTCCCGGCCGCCGTCCTCCTCGTCGTCGCCCAGCGGTACGTCTCAGCGGGAGTCACCGCCGGCGCCGTCAAGGACTGACCCGTCCCTCCAAGGAGACACCGTGACCCTCACCGCCCCCACCGCCACCGCCCTCGGCGGCCCGGTCGCCCCCTCGCGGAGCCTGCTCCGGCCGCTCCGCCAGGACGAGATCCGCCTCACCGGCGGCTTCTGGAAGCACTACCAGGACCTCAACTCCTCCGCCGTCATCGAGCACTGCCGCTCGTGGATCGAGCGCGTCGGCTGGGCCGGCAACTTCGACCGCGCGGCCGACGGCTCGATCTCGTCCGCCGAGGGCGGCGACGCGCACGCGGGCATCGAGTTCGTCGACTCGGAGGTCTACAAGCTCCTCGAGGCCATGGCCTGGGAGCTCGGCCGGAGCGACGACGCCGGGCTGCAGGAGCGGTACGACGACCTCGTCGCGCGGGTCGCCTCCGCGCAGGATCCGGACGGGTACCTGCACACGAGCTTCGGCCGGCCCGGCCAGCGCGCGCGCTACTCCGATCTGGAGTGGGGCCACGAGCTGTACAGCTTCGGGCACCTCATCCAGGCCGCTGTGGCGCGGCTGCGGACCGGGCACGACGACCTCCTGCCGCAGGTCGCCCGACGGCTCGCCGACCACGTGCACCGCGAGTTCGGGCCCGACGGGAGGGTCGCCGTGTGCGGCCACCCCGAGATCGAGCCGGCGCTCGCCGAGCTGGCGCGGGCGACGGGGGAGGAGCGCTACCTCGAGCTCGCCCGCCTGTTCGTCGAGAGGCGCGGCACCGGGACGCTGAAGCCGATCGCGTTCGGCGCCGAGTACTTCCAGGACGACGTGCCCGTCCGCGACGCGGAGGTGCTGCGCGGCCACGCGGTGCGGGCGCTCTACCTCGCCTCCGGAGCCCTCGACGTCGCGGTCGAGACCGGCGACGCCGAGCTGGAGGAGGCGGTCCGCCGCCAGTGGGAGGCGACCGTCGAACGGCGCACCTACGTCACGGGCGGGATGGGCTCGCACCACCAGGACGAGGCGTTCGGCGCCGACTACGAGCTGCCCCCGGACCGCGCCTACGCCGAGACCTGCGCGGCGATCGGCTCCACGATGCTCAGCTGGCGCCTCCTGCTCGGCTCGAACGAGCCCCGCTACGCGGACCTCATGGAGCGGACGCTGCTGAACGCGGTGCTCCCCGCGACCCGCGACGACGGCCGCGCCTTCTTCTACACGAACACGCTGCAGCAGCGCGTCGACGGAGTGGCTCCGGACGAGTCGCGCGAGACCGACCGCGCGCAGTCCAGCCTCCGCGCGCCCTGGTTCTGGGTCTCGTGCTGCCCGACCAACACCGCCCGCACCCTGGCGAGCGTGGAGCTCGGCTTCGCGACCGCCACCGACGAGGGCGTGCAGCTGCACCAGTACGGCGCCTACGAGGTGCGCACCGGAGGCGTCGCGCTGCGCGTCGAGACGGAGTACCCGGCCGACGGCGAGATCGTCGTGCGGATCCTCGAGGACGCGGAGTTCGCGCTGACGCTGCGGGTCCCGCCGTTCGCGCGGGGCTCGGCGCTGCTCGACGGCGAGCCGGTCTCGACGCCGACCGTCACCGTCCGCCGGGCGTTCTCCGCCGGCGACACCGTGCGGCTCTCGCTGCCGATGACGGCCCGCTTCGTGGCCCCGCACCCCCGGATCGACGCGGTGCGCGGCCAGGTCGCCCTCGAGCGCGGGCCGTTCGTGCTGGCGATCGAGTCGCTCGACCTGCCCGAGGGTCTGGACACCGAGCACATCGCGGTCGACGCCTCGGTGCCGCCCGTCGCGACCGCGGAGGGTGCGCGCGTGGCTCTCGTGGCGCGGGAGGCGGCTCCCGGCTGGCCCTACGGCTCCGTGCCGGTGGAGGAGGGGCGCCGCTTCGAGGCGGAGTTCGGGCCGTACCACCGCTGGGCGAACCGCGGACCGTCGACGATGCGGATCTGGACGCCGACGGCCTGACCCGGCGGCGCCCGCGAGAACGCGGAAGTCGTCGCACTCGAGCGCGAGTGCGACGACTTCTGCGTTGTCGGCGGTGGTGCAGCCGGGCCGTGCGCTCAGATCCAGCCGCGCTCGCGGGCCTCGATGACCGCGCGCTGGCGCGTGTCGACGTCGAGCTTGCGGAGGATCGACGAGACGTGATTGCGGACGGTGCCGGAGGAGAGGTGCAGCGCCGCGCCGATCTCGCCGATCGTCTCGCCGCGGGAGCCGGCGCTGAGCACGTCGAGCTCGCGGTCGGTCAGCGGGCTGCGCGTGTTCGCCAGGGCGTCGGCGGCGATCTCCGGATCGACGTAGCGGCGTCCGCTCGCGACCTGGCGGATCACCTCGGCGACGTCCTCGACCCGGCGCGACTTCGGCAGGAAGCCGCTGACGCCCGCTCCGAGCGCCCGCCGCAGGACCCCCGGCCGCGCGTGCCGGGTGACGACCACGACCCGCGTCGCCGAGACCCGGCGCAGCCGCTCCGCCGCCTCGATCCCGTCGAGCCCGGGCATCTCGACGTCGAAGAGGCACACGTCGGGCTGCAGGCGCAGCGCCTCCGCGACCGCCTGCTCGCCGTCGCGGCACTCGCCCACGATCTCGAGGTCCTCCTCGAGGCGGAGGAGCGCGGCCAGCGCCGTGCGGATCATGTCCTCGTCGTCGGCGATCAGCACCCGGATCACGAGTCGCTCCCGACCGGCAGGCGCGCGTCCAGCTCGAAGGAGCGGCGGACCGCCCCGGTGCGCAGCGTCCCGCCTGCCCGCTCGACCCGCTCCGCCATGCCGAGGACGCCCGAGCCGGTCCCGTCCGCCTCCTCCGCATCCGGTGCCAGGTCGTTCACCGCTTCGAACCGCCACTCGTCCCGCTCGCGAGCGAGCCGCAGCCGCGCGCTGGTGCCGCCTCCGTGCTTGAGGATGTTCGTCGTCGTCTCGCGGACCACCGGCCCGAGCGTCTCGGCGGGCGCCTGGGCCGCCGCCGGGTCGACCTCGAGCTCGACGCGGAGCCCGGCCGAGCGGAGCAGGTCGGCGGCGTTGGCCAGCTCGTCGACGAGCGGGACGCTGCGGAAGCGCGTCGCCAGCTCGCGGGTGCCGGTGCGGGCGCCGTCGACCGAGCGCTGGGCGGCGCGCAGCTGCTCGAGCGCGGCCTCCGGGTCGCTCCCGAGGAGACGCTCGGCGAGCTCGAGCTGCAGCGCGATGACCTGGAGGTGGTGGCCCTGGAGGTCGTGCACGTCGCCGGCGAGCAGCAGGCGCTCCTGGGCGGCGGCGAGCCGGCCCTCGGCGGCGCGCGCCCGGTCGAGCTCGCGGACGATGTCCCACCACCACAGCGCGCTGACGACGGTCAGGGGCAGCAGCGTCGCGAACAGCAGGAGGGTCGAGAGCGCGGCCGACGCGTCCGGTGCCGCGCGCGTCTGCTCGAGCACCGCCGCGACCCCGAGGACGATCGTGCAGAGCACCATCACCCGGAGCCGCACCCCGCTCTGCCAGGGCAGCACGGCGACCAGGGTCGCGGCGAGCGAGAGCCCGAGCGCGAGGCTCCCGGCGGCCGTGCCGGTGAGCGCGGCGGCCGCCACTCCGAGGCAGAAGACCAGGGTCGGCGCGGCCCGGAGGCGCACCGGACCCTCGCGGTCGGCGCGCCGGTACGCGAGCGCGGTCGGCGAGAACACCGCGATCCAGGCGGCCGCGCCCAGGAAGTACGCGCCCTTCCGCCACTCCTCGGCCTCGGCGCTCAGCACCGCCACGGACCAGACGGCCAGGACGACCACCACGAAGGAGGCGGCTGACGCGAGGGTGTACCACCAGGTCACTGCGACGCCGCGGCCTGCGCGCACGGGCGGATCCGCCTCGGTCGTGTTCACCATGCGGCCCAGGCTACGACCATGACACTTGTCACCCCTCGGACCGTCGATCGTCCCGGACAGCGGTGACCCGGCGGCACTGCCGCGGCGCTCCCGGACACGGTCGGATGGAGGAGTCCCGAGAGCCGGGGCCCCGCATCGGAAGGCACGACCATGACGATCATCAGCGACGCGATCCTCGGATTCCAGGACCTGATCGGCCGCGTTCCGGAACTCGTACAGCCCCTCGTCGTCGCGGCGGCCGGGGCCGTCCCCTTCATCGAGGGCGAGGGGGCGGCGTCGATCGGCATCATCGGCGGAATCCACCCGGTGGTCGCCGGACTCGCCGGGGCGATCGGCAACTTCGTCTGCGTGGCGCTGCTCGTATTGCTGGGCACCGGCGTCCGCTCGGCGATCACCGGCCGCTCGGAGGCGAAGCGGACGAGTCCGCGGCGCGAGAAGTTCCAGCGGGCCTTCACCCGCTACGGCGTCCCGGGCGTGAGTCTGCTCGGGCCGCTGCTGCTCCCGACGCACTTCACCGCGGTGATGCTGGCGGGCGCGGGAGTCGGCCGCGGGCGGATCCTGCTCTGGCAGGGCGTCGCGATCGCACTGTGGACGACGGTGCTGACCGTGATCGTCGGGCTCGCCGTCTCGGGCGCGACGCAGGCGGGCTGACCGCGCCGGGCACCGGTCCTGAGGCGTGCGAACCCGGTGGCGCAGTTCTGTCCGCACCGGCGGTCACCGCCGGATGCGCCGCCCCGGTCCGTCGTCCGGGTCCGCCGGGCTGCGGGGCTGCAGCTGCGTGTGCAGGCGGATGAGGGTGTCGCGCAGCCGCGTCTTGACGGTGCCGAGGGGGATCGACAGCTCCTCGGCGATCTCGGAGTGGCTGTACCCGCGGACGTAGGCGAGGTAGAGGACGTCGTGGTGGATGGCGGCGAGCTGCCGGATCGCGCCGGCCGCGGGCGCCAGGGCCAGTCGGACGTCCGAGCGCTCCCACTCGTGATCCCTCGGCCGGTCGAGGACCGTGTACTGCACCTCCCGGCGCCGCGCCGACCGGTCCGCCCGGGCGCGGTCCACGGCCCGACGGTGCGCGACCTGGGCCAGGAAGGCGAGGACGGGACGGCCCGGGTCGAGCGAGCGCGCCGTGCGCCAGAGCTCGAGGTAGACCTCCTGCGCGACCTCCTCGGCGGCGGCGCGGTCGTCGAGCACCGCGTCCGCGACGGAGAGGACCCTGCTCGCGGTGAGCGAGTAGAGCTGCCGGAAGGCGGTCCGGTCGCCTGCGCAGACCCGCAGCAGCAGGGCCGCCGACCGCGCAGGGCCGTCCCCGGGCTCACGCCGCTTGCCTGTCATCGTCGACACAGGGCTCAGCCTGGCACCGCGGACGCGCTCCTCCCGGGGTCGTGCCCCCAAAGATGGCCCCCGTTAGAGGCTCACTTCTGCTCTCGTCCGCCGATGCGCGCCGCCCGATCCCCCCTCTGTGCAGGGCCGGCCGTTCGCAACCGAGGCTCGGAGCGTCCGACGGGGCCCATCAGGCCAGTGCCGGGCCGCTCGACCTCGGTTGCGGACGGGCTCAGGCGGCGACGCGCGCGTTCGACTGCGCGAGGAGCGCGACCGAGCGCAGGCGGGCCTCCGTCTGCAGCGACGCGTGGGCGACGATGACCTCGTCGGCGTCGGCGGAGCGGGCGAAGTCGGCGGCGTAGTCGGCCACCTGGTCGCCGGTGCCGACACCGGTGTAGGTGGTCATGCTCGCGACGTGGGCGCCGATCGGTGCGCTGAGCAGGGCGTCGAGCTCCTCGTCGTCGAAGGTCTGGCCGACGGGGATCTGCCCGCTCTGGCGCAGCAGCATCATCAGGCGGGCGCGCTTCATCTGCGCGAACTGCTCCTGCGCGTCCTCCTCGGTGTCGGAGGCGATGGCGTTCATCCCGGCGATCACGTACGGCGCATCGAGCTGCTCGGAGGGGCGGAAGCCGCGGCGGTACTCCGCGACGGCCTGGTGGAGCGCGTCCGGAGCGAAGTGCGAGGCGAACGCGTAGGGCAGGCCCAGGGCGGCGGCGAGCTGCGCGCCGAAGAGCGAGGAGCCGAGGATGTAGAGGGGGACACGGGTGCGGGCGCCCGGCGTCGCGCTGACGCCGGGGATGCGGGACTCGCCGGCGAGGAAGGCCTGCAGCTCGAGCACGTCCTGCGGGAAGCGCTCGGAGGAGTCGGGGTCGCGGCGGAGCGCGCGGAAGGTCGCCTGGTCGCTGCCGGGGGCGCGGCCGAGCCCCAGGTCGATCCGGCCCGGGTGCAGCGTCTCGAGGGTGCCGAACTGCTCGGCGATGGTGAGCGGGGAGTGGTTCGGCAGCATGACGCCGCCGGAGCCGAGGCGGATCGTGGAGGTCTGCGAGGCGACGTGCGCGATGAGCACCGAGGTCGCGCTGGAAGCGATGCTCGCCATGTTGTGGTGCTCGGCGTACCAGACGCGGCGGTAGCCGTTCCGCTCGGCCTCCTGGGCCAGGGCGACGGAGGCGGCGAAGCTGTCGCGAGCGGTCTCACCGGGGGCGATGGGGGCGAGGTCGAGGATGGAGAGGGGAACGCTCATGGTGAGGGCAACGCCCGCGACGGCTCCGGTGTTCCCGTCGCGGGCGCCTTCCTCACGCCTCAGGGATGGCGCGGCCGAACGCCTCCAGCGTCACGGCCTCGGGCTCCGGTCCGCCGCGCACGCCGGCCTCGAGGGCGTCGATGCGGGCGAGCTCCGAGCCGGAGAGCGCGAAGTCGAACACGTCGATGTTCTCGGCGATGCGCTCGGGGCGGGTCGACTTCGGGATGACCTGGCGGCCCTCCTGCAGGTGCCAGCGCAGCATCACCTGCGCGGCCGTCTTCCCGTACTTGGCGCCGAGCTCGAGGAGCACCGGGTCGTCGAAGCTGCGGCGCGGGGAGTCGCGGTAGGCGGTGATCCCGCCGATGGGCGACCAGGCCTGGGTGAGGATGTCGTTCTCGCAGCCGAAGCGCTCGACCCGCCGCTGCTGGAAGTACGGGTGCACCTCGAGCTGGTTGACCGCGGGGACGACGTCGGTCTCGGCGAGCAGGCGCGTGAGGTGCTCGACCATGAAGTTGCTCACCCCGATCGCCCGCACCCTCCCGTCGGCGAGCAGCCGCTCGAGCGCCCGGTAGGCGTCGAGAGTGCGGTCGAAGGCCTCGGGCAGGGCCTGGTGCAGGATCAGCAGGTCGATCCGCTCGACGCCGAGTTTGCCCGCGCTCTTGTCGAAGGCGTGCAGCGTCTCGTCGTAGCCGTAGTCGCTGATCCACACCTTCGTCTCGAGGAAGACGTCGTCGCGGCCGGCGATCGCCTCGCCCACCTCGCGCTCGTTGCCGTAGGCCGCCGCCGTGTCGATGTGCCGGTATCCCGCGTCGAGCGCGGCGGTGACGGCCGCGCGGGTCTCGTCGGGCGGAGTCTGGAAGACGCCGAGTCCGAGGGCGGGGATCTCGACACCGTTGTGGAGAGTGAACGTGTTCATGAGCTCACGCTACGACCGCAGACGCCGAGTCGCCCGAGAAGCCGCGCGCGACTCCTCAGGCGACCCCGTCGCTCCGGCCCTGCTCAGCCGTCGATCGGCAGCAGGATCCCCTTCACCGTCTCGTCCGTGGCGAGGAACTCCTGCACGGCCGGGTCCTGGAAGGCCTGGACGAGCTTCTTCACGTTCTCGGTGTCGCGGTACTCCGAGCCGATGGTGAGCTGCCCGGCGAAGTCGTCGGGGGCCTGCGGGGCGAAGATCTGCTGCTCGATCGGGATGCCGGCGGCGAGGTAGTACTCGGTGTAGCCGACGGCCGCGTCGAGGTCCGGCAGCGCGCGCGACTGGGCGGCGAAGTCGAGCAGGGTGAACTGCAGGTTCTTCGGGTTCTCGGCGATGTCGTCCTGGGTCGCGGTGCCCGGCTCCGTGCCCGGCTTCAGCGTGATCAGGCCGGCGTTCTGCAGCAGCCAGAGGCCCTGCGCCTCGTTGGCGGGGTCGGAGTAGAGCGAGACCGTGCCGCCGTCGGGGATCTGGGAGACGTCGGAGTACTTGTCGCTCCAGAGCCCGAAGCCCCAGCGGAAGACGGGAGTGGCGGCCTCCTCCTCGAAGTCGGGGTTGGCCTCGAGCACCTGCCCCAGCCAGAGCTTGTGCTGGTACACCGTGGCCGCGACCTCGCCCTCGCTCACCGCGCGGTTGATGGTGTTGCTGTCCGAGAGCCCCTTGAAGGCGACGGTGATCCCGTAGCGCGGCGCCACCTCCTTCGCGACGAAGTCGACCAGGGCCTGCTCGGAGGCGTTGCCCTCGGCGGTCGCGACGTAGAGGGTCGCGCCCTCCTGCTCGTTGGCCGAGACGGCGGGGGAGAGGAGCGGGACGGCGATCGCGGAGGCGACGCCGACCACGACGACGGCCGCTCCGGCGATCCAGGGCCAGCGGCGCTTCTTCTTGAGGTCGAATCCGAGGTCGTCGGGAGTGGACATGGCGGTGCCTTTCGAGGAGGGGGTGCGCGGGCGCGCTGGAGGGACGCCCGAGGGCGCAGGAGGAGGAGTGGTGGTTCTAGACGGCGGCCGCGACCCGCGGCGCTCGCCGCGAGCGGGAGGCTCCCGGGGTGGTGGCGCGGACGAGGGCGTCGCCGGTGAGCTGCACGGTCGCGACGGTGGCGACCAGGATCACGATGGTCGCGAGCATGACCGTGGTGTCGAAGCGCTGGTAGCCGTAGGTCACCGCGACGTAGCCGATGCCGCCGGCACCGATCGTCCCGGCGATCGCCGAGTACTCGATCATCGCGATCGTGTTGATCGTCAGGCCGCCGATGATCTGCGGCACCGCCTCGCTCAGCTGGGCGGTCCGCACCACCTGCAGCCGCGACGCTCCGGAGGCGCGGGCGACGCGGGTGAGCGAGAGCGGCACGCTCCGCAGCGCGTTCTCGACGATCCGGGTGAAGAAGGCGATCCCCGCGATCGACATCGGCACGACGGCGGCCGCGATCCCGATGTTGGTGCCGGTGATCAGGCGCGTGAACGGCATGATCGACGCCATCAGGATGAGGAACGGCAGCGAGCGGCCGACGCTGATCACGGCGCTAAGCACCTGGTGGGCGGCCCGGTTCTCGGCCAGCCCGCCCGGAGCGAGGTTGTGCACGAGAGCGCCCAGCGGCACGCCGACCAGCACCACGACCGCCATGACGATGCCGACCATGATCAGCGTCTCGCCGAGCGCCGGCAGCACCAGCGCGGGGATCTGCTCGAGCGGGACCTTGTTGTCGAGGTGGAGGATCACGCCGCCACCTCCTCGGCGAGGACGCGCACGCCGGCGGGCCGGACGGACAGGCCGAGCTCGGCCGCCGCGCGGGTGAGCCGCGCCTCGTCGACCGGGCCGAGCCCGATCGTCGCGTGGCCGACCGCCTGCCCGTCCACCGTCTCGATCGCCGCGCCGAGCAGCGCGACCGGGCCGACCGCCTCCGTGAGCCGGGTGACCCAGTCGGACGGCACTCCGGAGCGGGAGTAGCCCACCACCCATTCGCCCAGGCCCGGGCCGGGCGCGACGGAGGGGCGCACCGGGTTGAGGGCGAGGCCGAGCGGGGACGCGGGGTCGCGCAGCAGGTCGACGAGGCGCCCCGACTCCACGATGCGGCCGTGGTCGAGGCGGGCGACGGAGTCGGCCACCTGGCGCACCGTCTCCATCTCGTGGGTGATGAAGAGGATCGAGAGGCCCAGGTCGTCGCGCAGCTCCTTCAGGAGCGTGGTGATCGCGCTGGTCGAGGCGGGATCGAGGCCCGAGGTGGCCTCGTCCGAGAGCAGCACCGAGGGGCGGAGTGCGAGCGCGCGGGCGATGCCGACGCGCTGGCGCTGACCGCCGGAGAGCTGGTGCGGGTAGTAGCGGGCGCGGTCCGAGAGACCGACGCGCTCGAGCAGCTCCGCGACGCGGCGCTTCGTCTCGGCGGCGGTGACGCCGAGGTACTCCAGCGGCAGGGCCACGTTCTGCTCGGCGGTGCGGCGGCTGAAGAGGCCGTCGGACTGGAAGACGGTGCCGATGCGGCGGCGGGCGACGCGCAGCCGCTCCTCCGAGAGCTGCGAGAGCGCCTCCCCGTTGACGACGACCGTGCCCGAGGTGGGCCGCTCCAGGAGGTTCACGCAGGCGGCGAGCGTGCTCTTGCCCGCACCGCTCGGGCCGACGACGGCGAAGATCTCGCCGGTCGCGACCGAGAAGTCGAGGCGGTCGAGCACGGTCGCCTGACCGTACGACTTGCTGAGCTGCTCGAGCCGGATCATCGTGTTCCTTCGGACGGGTCGGGCGGCCGCGGCCTCTCCGCGTCGTCCCGGACACGATGATGGAGCACCGCGGGTCCGCTCGTCCCGGCCCGCGTCGCCCGGCGTCATCCTTCGTCGCCGGGCGTAACACTGCGCGGAGCGGAGGGGGCGAGGCCGCGAGACGCGACAGGTCCGCCGCGGCCGGCAGCACGCGGGCTACCTTGACCGGATGCAGCCGAAGTGGGAGTCGACGACCATCGAGCGCGCCTTCGACGAGGGGTGGTCGGACGAGCCGATGGGGACGAAGGAGAAGTTCTGGCTCGTCGCCGACCGCGATCTGTGGCTCTTCAAGTTCGCCCGCCAGCGAGGAGACGAGACCCGCGGTGAGGACTGGGCGGAGTGGGTGTCGTTCCATCTCGCGCGGATGCTCGACGTCCCGTGCGCGGAGATCCGACCTGCGACGGTGGGCGGTCGGCGCGGAATCATGTCGAGGAACGTCATCGAGCGCGAGCAGATCCAGAGCCTCGAGATCGGGAACAGCCTGCTGCGCCACTCCGATCGCCACTACGACCCCACTCGGAGGCGGCCCAACGACCGCTACACCGTCGATGCGGTGAGACGTGCTCTCGACGGCGTCGACGCTCCCACAGGCTTCGACGCCGTCGCCGGACTGAGCGGTTTCGACGTGTGGGCGGGCTACCTGCTGTTCGATGCCTGGGTCGCGGGACGGGATCGACACGACGAGAACTGGGCGGTCATCGCCGGACGCGGTCATCGGACCCTCTCGCCCTCGTTCGATCACGGCAACGCCCTCGGGTTCCAGGAGACCGAGGAGAAGCGCGCCGCCTGCCTCGCCGATGAGGCTCTCTTCGACCGGTGGGTGCGGAGAGGAAGGAGTCACCATTTCGCCGGGAGGCCGCTGCTGGTCGACCTCGCGATGGAGGCCCTCGCGGCGGCCTCTCCGGAGGCGCAGGCGTTCTGGCCTGCTCGACTCCGAGCGATCGATCCCTCTGCGGTCCGCGAGGTCCTCGCGGCGGTTCCTCCGACCCTGATGTCGGAGACGTGCGCTAGTTTCACGGAAGGACTGCTGGCAGCGACACGGAGGAGGATCCTCGATGACTCTCCTCGTTGATCGACCGGCGCCGCGTCCGGCCCCTGGTGTCCGTGAGCTGCTGCTCGTCTGGCAGAACCCTCGTACCCGCCGATTCCTCCGCGCGGCGGTGCTGTCCGTCGGGGTCGACGGCTTCCTCTTCCGGTACGAGCCGGACGCTGTCGCCGACGAGGACTTCTTCCCGCTCGCGGAGTTCCCCCTTGTGGATGCGGAGTACCGGAGCTCGTCCCTTCCGCCGTTCTTCGCCAACAGGGTGATGTCGTCCGAGCGCGGCTCGTACGAGGACTACCTGGGATGGCTCGGTCTCGAGGCGGCGTCCCCCGACCTCCCCGTCGAGATCATGGTCCGGACCGGCGCGACGCGAGCGACCGACACCTTCCACGTCGTGGAGAAGCCTCTCCGCACCGCGCAGACCCTCATCAGTCGCTTCTTCGTGTCGGGAGTCCGCCATCGGGCGGAGCTCCCGCTTCCGGTGCTGCCTCTCGAGCAGGGCGGCGGGCTGGTCCTCGTGCCCGACGCCTCGAACTGCCGCAACCCGGAGGCCTACGAAGTGGCCTCGGTGTCAGGAGAGCGGATCGGATGGGTGCCGGACTGGCTGTGCGCTGAGGTCGCCGCGCTCATGGCGTCCGGATGGGAGTTCGAGGCGGTCGCCGAGAAGGTGAACCCCGAGGCCCCGTCCCACATCCAGGTGCTCTGCCGGATCACCGCGACCCTGCGTCACTGAACCCGCTCGCGCTCCCGCTCAGCTGGCGGCGGCCGCCGCGCGGGGGGTGTCGGCGCTCGCCTCGCGGTCGAAGCGCTCGCGGCTGAAGACCTGGTCGGCGGTCGTCAGGGCGAGGCCGATCACGCCGGCCAGCTCGCCCAGGTCCGACGTGTGGATGGTCAGGTGCCGCGTGGCGAGCGGGTGGGTGCGCAGGTAGACGCGCTCGCGCAGGCCGGACATCAGCACCTCGCCGCAGTCGCCGAGCTGGCCCGAGATGACGATGGTCCGCGGGTTGAGGATGTTGACGAGGTCGGCGACCGCCTCGCCGAGGACGCGGCCGGCCTGGCGCACGGCCTGCGTCGCGCGCATGTCGCCGCGGAGCACGCGGGCCGTGACGTCGGCGACGTGCTTGATCGAGGGGTCGTCGGCCGAGAGGTCGCGGACGAGGGCCCAGCCGCTCGCGTAGGCCTCCACGCAGCCGGCGTTGCCGCAGCGGCAGGGCAGCGGATCCGCGTCGACCGTGCCGGTGACCGCGCGGGTGTGGCCGATGTCGCCGGCCGCGCCGACGGCTCCGCGGATCGTCGCTCCGTTGAAGACGAGGCCCGAGCCGATCCCGGTGCCGAGCTTGAGGCTGATCAGGTTGTCGGAGCCGTGATGGCGCGACTCGGCGAGGGCGCGGGCGTTGGCGTCGTTCTCGATGACGACCTGCACGCCCTCGTAGGGCTCGGCGAAGTAGCCGGCGATGTCGAAGTCGTCCCAGCCGGTCATGATCGGCGGGTTGCGCACGCGCCCGGCGGCGAACTCGACCGGTCCCGGGACTCCGACGCCGATGCCGGCGACCGCGTCGCCCTGCTGCAGCCGCTCGAACGCGGCGAGCACCAGCGTGAGCACGGCGTCCGGCCCCTCCCAGACGTCGACGACACCGCTCTCGTGCCGGAGGGGTGTGCCGCGCAGGTCGCAGGCGGCGGCGACGAATCCGCTCGCCCCGATGTCGGCGGTGAGGAACACCGTGCCGACCAGGTTCATCGCGAACATGCTCGAGGGGCGCCCGCCCGTGGACTCGCCGCCGGTGGTGGGGGCGATCAGGCCGAGCTCCACGAGGGTCGCGAGGCGCTGGTTGACGGTGGAGCGGGAGAGCCCCGTCTGCTCCATCACCGCGTTGCGCGAGACCTCGCCCTGCTCGCGGAACAGCGCGAGGACGTCGGCCACGTGCGAACCGGCCTCGCCGGTAGAGTACCCCGTCATCGCTCCCCCTCTTGTCACGGTCAGCGTACATGGCTGCCGACGAGGAACTTGAAGATCCCCGACTTTCGTATTGCGGTAACGCGAAAGCCCGGGTAGTTTTCGTACACCGGCACGCAGTGGTGCCCTGATCTTCAAGGATGACGATGAACCGCACAGCACGCCGCCTCCTCCCGGTTCTCGCACCGGTCGGCGCCCTCGCACTCCTCCTCACCGGCTGCGCCTCGGGTGGCGACACGGCCGCCGGCGGCTCCGGATCGACCAAGGTCGCCGCGGTCATCAAGGGCCTCGACAACCCGTTCTTCCAGGCGATGGAGAACGGCATCGAGGACACCGCGAAGGACGACTCCGTGGACGTCTCGGTGCAGGCCGCCGCCGACATCGGCGACACCACCGGCCAGGCCGACAAGCTCACCACCGTCGCCGGTCAGGACTTCGGCTGCCTGATCGTCAACCCGATCAGCGGCACGAACCTGGTGCAGGCCCTCGCCTCCGCCACCGGCAAGACGATCGTCAACATCGACAGCCCGCTCGACCCCGACGCGGTGCAGGCCGCGAACCTCGACGTCACCACCTACATCGGCACCGACAACGAGGCCGCAGGCGGCAAGGCCGGCGACTTCCTCCTGAAGCAGCTGCCCGCCGGCTCCGAGGTCGCCGTCATCGGCGGAGTCTCGGGAGACGTCACCAGCGCCGCCCGCGTCGACGGCTTCACCGCCGCGATCGGCTCCGACCTCACTGTCGTCCAGGAGGCCGCGGCCGACTGGAAGCGCGAGGTCGCGCTGACCAAGGCGACCGACATCCTCGCCGCGAACCCCGACGTGAAGGCGTTCTTCGCCGCGAACGACGACATGGGCCTCGGCATCGTCAAGGCCGTCGAGAACGCGGGCCTCACCGGCTCCGTCCAGGTGGTCAGCGTCGACGGCAACGAGGACGCGCTGCAGTCCGTGAAGGACGGCGGCCTCACCGCCACCGTCGCCCAGTACCCGTACGCGATCGGCCAGCTCGGCGTGCAGGCGTGCGAGGCCGTCGGCGCCGGCGAGGAGATCCCCGCCGAGATCGAGTCGCCCACCGCGCTCGTGACCTCCGAGACCGCGGAGCAGGCCCTCGGCGCCTTCCCCCAGCCGTTCGAGGAGTTCGACAACCCGCTCGCCGCGCTCGTCCCCAGCAAGTAGGACCTCCCGCCCATGGCAACCCAGGAAGCGACCATGACCTCAGTCACCGCCCGACCCCCGGCCAGCGCCTCCCCGCTGCTGGCGAACCTCCGTCAGCTCAGCTTCTGGGCCGAGAACGCCGCACCGATCGGGCTCGTCGCTCTGGTGATCGTGTTCTCGATCGCGACGCCGACGTTCCTCAGTCTCGGCAACATCAAGGCGATGCTCGTCGCCGCCGCGATCCTGGTCATCCTCTCGATCGGCCAGTCCTTCGTCATCACCACCGGCGGCATCGACCTCTCGATCTCGGCGACGATGACCGTCGGAGCGGTCGGCTTCGGCATCGGCTGGAGCGCCGGCTGGGGCTTCTGGCTCTCGGCGCTCGCGGCCCTGCTCTTCGCGGGGCTGATCGGAGTGATCAACGGCTTCCTGATCGCGAAGGGCAAGGTCACCGACTTCATCGCGACACTGGGCACGCTCTCGGTGGCCACCGGCCTCGCGCTGATCGTCTCCGACGGCAAGCCGATCACGGTCGGCAGCCCCGAGCTGCTCCGCCTCACCACCGGCTCGATCGGGATCATCGGCTACCCGATCATCCTGGCCGCGGTCATCGGAGTCGTCGCCTGGGTCGTCATGTTCCGCACCCGCTTCGGCCTGCACGTGCAGGCGGTCGGCGGCAACGAGGAGAGCGCGGTCGCCAACGGCATCAAGGCCGGGCGCGTGCGCATCGCGGTGTACATCATCGCCGCGGTCCTCGCCGGAGTCGGCTCGCTCCTCCTCGTCGCCCGCGTCGGCGCCGCGGAGCCGGCCATCAACACGCAGTACCTGCTCAACTCCATCGCGGCCGTCGTGCTCGGCGGAGTGAGCCTCACCGGCGGCAAGGCCAAGATCGTCGGCCCGATCATCGGAGCGTTCCTCCTGACCGCGCTGACCAACGGCCTGACCCTGCTCGGCGTCTCGCAGTTCTACCAGCCCCTCGCCGTCGGCCTGGTGGTCGTGCTCGCCGCCCTCATCACCCGCTACCAGAAGAAGTGAGCCCAGCCATGACCAGCGACATCCTGCTCGAAGCGCGGGACATCAAGAAGTCCTTCGGCGGCGTCCACGCTCTCAAGGGAGCGTCGATGTCGATGCGCCGCGGCGAGATCACCGCCCTGATCGGCGACAACGGCGCGGGCAAGTCCACCCTCGTCCGCTGCCTCTCCGGGGTGCACCCCGCCGACTCCGGCACCATCACCCTCGACGGCGACGTGGTGCACTTCACCACTCCGCTCGGCGCGCGGGACGGCGGCATCGAGACGGTGCACCAGACCCTCGCCCTGGTCGAGGACCTGACCGTGTGGCAGAACTTCTTCCTGGGCCGCGAGCTCACCAAGGGCGTGCCCGGGGTGCGGTTCCTCGACCGGACCCAGATGAAGAAGACGGCCCAGGAGCTGCTCGGCGACCTCGCCGTGAACGTCCCGCCGGTCACCAGCAAGGTCCGCCGCCTCTCGGGCGGCCAGCGCCAGGCAGTCGCGATCGCCCGGGCCGCGGGCTGGGGCAGCAAGATCGTGATCATGGACGAGCCGACCGCGGCGCTCGGCGTCCAGGAGACGGCGCGCGTCGAGAAGATCATCCTCAAGCTGCGCGACGCCGGAGTGGCCGTGCTGCTGATCAGCCACAACTTCGACCAGGTGATGCGCCTGAGCGACCAGGTGTGGGTGATGCGCGCGGGCCTCGCCGTCGCCGGCCGCCGCACCGCCGAGACCAGCGGCGACGAGCTCGTCTCGCTGATCACGGGCGCGAAGGCCGCCTGATGCACCCCGAGTTCCTGCACCGCGGGAGCACGGAGCGCTCGTCGCCGATCGGGGTCCACGCGGGCCTGCTCGTGGGCGACTGGACGCCGGAGTCGGGGCGCCGCGCCATCGGCACCGCCGCCTCGATCGGCTTCGACCTGATCGAGATCCCGGCGCCCGCCGACCCCGACGCCTCCGCGTGGACCTCCGGCCTGCTCGACGAGCACGGGATCGACGCGGTCGTCTCGCTCGCGCTGGACGCCGACTCCGACATCACCGACCAGATCACGGCCGAGCGCGGCGAGGAGCGGCTCCTGGCGGCCGTGCGGTTCGCCGAGGCGATCGGCGCCCGCTACGTCGGCGGAGTCACCTACTCGGCCATGCGCAAGTACGAGCACGCGGCCGACGCCGCGGCCCGCTCGCGCTCGCTCGACGTGCTGCGGAGGGTCGCCGCGGCCGCCGCTCCCGCCGGCGTCGTCGTCGGAGCGGAGTACGTGAACCGCTACGAGAGCAACCTGCTGAACACGGCCGCCCAGACCGCCGCGTTCCTCCGCGAGCTCGACGCGCCGAACGTGCTCCTGCACCTCGACACGTTCCACGCCCACCTCGAGGAGGTCGACCTCGCGAGCGCCGTCCGCGACGCCGGCGACCTGCTCGGCTACCTCCACGCCTCCGAGAACCACCGCGGAGAGCTGGGCACCGGGAGCACCGACTGGACCGGGCTCGCGGCGGCGCTCGCCGACTCCGGCTACCGCGGCCCGCTCACCCTGGAGAGCTTCTCGCCCGCCGTCCAGCCCCCGGCCTCGGCCGAGGGCATGGGCCTCTGGCGCGAGCTCTGGCACGACCCCGTCGCCCTCGCGACCTCCGGCCACGCGTTCCTCGCGGGCCTGCTCGACACCGACCCCGCGGCCCGACGCCGCCCCTGAACCTCTCGAACCAAGGAGCACCACCATGACCACGAACCCTCTCGGAGTGCACGCCCTCGTCTTCGCCGGCGGCACGACCCCCGACGAAGTGACCGCGACGATCGAGCAGACCAAGGCGGCCGGATTCGACCTGCTGGAGCTCTCGCTGCACGACGTGCAGAACCTCGACACCGCCTCCGCCCGCGCCGCCCTCGAGGCGAACGACCTCGGCATCGTCTGCTCGCGCGGCCTCGCCTTCTCGGCCGACGTCTCCAGCGACGACCCCGAGGTCGTGGCCCGCGGCGCGAAGCTGCTCGCCGACTCCCTCGAGACCACGCACGCGCTCGGCGGCACGCACTTCACCGGCGCCCTCTACAGCGCGCTCGGCAAGTACAGCGCGCCCCTCTCGGCCGCGGGCCGCGCGAACGTCGTCTCGGTGCTGACCGACCTGGCCGCGGAGGCCTCGACGAAGGGGATGACCCTCGGCCTCGAGATCTGCAACCGCTACGAGACCAACGTCATCAACACCGCCGCGGACGCCCTGCGCCTCGCCGACGACATCGGCGCCGACAACGTCCTGATCCACCTGGACACGTACCACATGAACATCGAGGAGGACGACTTCTTCCGCCCGGTGCTGCTGGTCGGGGATCGTCTCGGGTATGTCCACATCGGCGAGAACCACCGCGGCTACCTCGGCAGCGGCCACCTCGACTTCACGACGTTCTTCCACGCCCTCGCCGCGATCGACTACCGCGGGCCCATCACCTTCGAGTCGTTCTCGTCGGCCGTCGTCTCGCCGACCCTCTCGAACGACCTGGCCGTGTGGCGGAACCTCTGGAACGACGGCCCCGCGCTCGCCCGTCACGCCCACGGCTTCCTGGTGAACGCGCTGGAGAGCAGCCGTGGCGAGGCCTGAGACCGAGGTCGCCCCCGAGGTGGAGTGGCCCGGGCTCGATGAGCTGGCCGGGCGCGCCCTCGCGCTGACCTCGCCGGGCCGCCGCGCGATCGTCGCGATCGCCGGCAGCCCCGGCGCCGGCAAGACCACGCTCGCCCGGGCCGTGGTCGCCCGCGCGAACGAGCTCGCGGGGGAGGGGACCGCCGCCTTCGTGCCGATGGACGGCTTCCACCTCGCCAACGCCACGCTCGACGAGCTCGGCCGCCACGACCGCAAGGGCGCCCTCGACACGTTCGACGGCTGGGGATTCCTCGCCCTGGTGCGGAGGCTGCGCGCCGAGACCGACCACGTCGTCTACGCGCCCACCTTCGAGCGCACCGTCGACGAGGGAGTGGCCGGAGCGCTGGCCGTGCACCCCTCCGCGTCGCTCGTCGTGCTGGAGGGCAACTACCTCCTCGTGGACGAGGGCCCGTGGGCGCTGCTGCGCGCCGAGTTCGACGAGGCCTGGTTCTGCGCGACTCCCGAGACCGAGCGCTTCGAGCGCCTGGTCGACCGCCACGTCTCCTTCGGCCGCGCCCCCGAGGCGGCCTCCGCCTGGGCCTCCGAGGTCGACGGGCGGAACGCGGTGCTGATCGAGGCCACGCGCGACCGCGCCGACCTGATCGTGTCGGGGACGGCGGCGGGGGTGGTCTGACGCTCTCCTGCACGTGACGTGCTCTCCTGCGCGCTGGATTCGCGGATTCGGCGAGCACAACGACATCCGGCGTGCAGGAGCGCCGGGATGTGATCCAACGGGCGCGCCCGGTCCGACCGCGCCTACTCCGTCGGGTAGTCGGGCGCGACGAAGACGCAGAACGGGTGGCCGGCCGGGTCCGCGAGGACGTGGAGCGCCTCCTCCGGGTCGTCGCTCCTGTCCTCGATCAGCGCGGCACCGAGAGCGAGGGCGCGGGTCTTCTGCCGGTCGAGCTCGTCGGCGTCCGCGACCATGAAGTCGAGGTGCAGCTGCTGCGGGACGGGTCCCTCCGGCCAGGTCGCGCGCGGCAGGGCGGCCACCCGCTGGAACGTGAGCTTCGCGCCGTCGGCGGTGACGATCGCGACCCACTCCGCCTCGTCGTCGGAGCCGTCCGCGGGCGGCTCGTCGCCGGGACGGTACTCGCCGCCGAGCAGGGCGAGGTAGAAGGCGGAGAGGGCGCGGGCGTCCTCCGTGTCGAGGACGACCTGGCGCAGGCGCATGCGGGCAGGCTACCGCCGGACGGCCCGCACGGGCGCTGCGGATCGTGATCGCCGCACACCGTCGGCTGAGAGCGGGGTCCCTGCCCCGACAAGGCAGGCCGTCCCCTCTCAGCCGAGGTCGTGCAGCCCGCCGCGCGCCGCCCTGCCACTCCGCGCCCGCTTCCTCAACCCCTCCCGGCTCCCGGCCGCGCGCCAGGGCCCGGCGCGTACTGTGGCCGCTGACTCACGACGGCTACGAGGGAGACACCATGACGGAGCAGATCGGAATTCCCGAGGCCGCGGCACTGGGGAGCGAGCAGCGGAGCATCGCGATCCTCGGTGCGGGCGGCGACCTCACCGAGCGGCTGCTGCTGCCGGGCCTGGGCCGGGTGGCCGAGCTCGCGCGCGATATCGAGCTCACGCTGATCGGGGCGGCTCGCACGCCGCAGACCGACGAGGAGTGGCAGGGCCTCGTCCGCCGCAGCCTCGAGGCGGCCGGAGTCGCCGCGCACACGGTCGAGGCGCTCGCGTCGCGCGCGCGCTTCATCGCCACCGACGCCTCCGACCCGGAGCAGCTGAAGGCCCTCCTCGACGCTTGCCCGTCGACCCCGGTGCTCTACGTCGCACTGCCGCCGGCCATGGGGCACAAGGTCGCCGCCTCGCTCGCCGAGCTCGACCTGCCCGAGGAGCTGGTCGTCGCCATCGAGAAGCCGTTCGGCGAGGACCTCGACGACGCGATCGCCCTCAACGCGGCGTTCGCGAAGGTCCTCCCCGAGAGCCGCCTCTGGCGCATCGACCACTTCCTCGGCAACGCGACCGTGCTCGGGATGCTGGGCCTGCGCTTCGGCAACAGCCTGCTCGAGGCGAGCTGGAGCGCCGAGTGGATCGAGAAGGTCGAGATCGTCTACGACGAGACGCTCGGCATCGAGGGGCGCGCGGCCTTCTACGAGAAGACCGGCGCGCTGCGCGACATGCTCCAGAGCCACCTCCTGATGGTGCTCGCGCTGACCACGATGGAGCGCCCCGACGAGGTCACGCCCGACGAGGTCCACGCGCGCATGGCCGAGGTGCTCGGCGCCGTGCGGCTCTGGCGCGACGACCCCTCCTCCGCCCGCCGCGCCCGCTACACCGAGGGCCGCGTCGACGGCCGCTTCTTCCCGTCCTACGTCGACGAGCCCGACGTCGACCCCGAGACCGGCACCGAGACCCTCGCCCAGCTGCTGCTCCAGGTCGACACCCCGCGCTGGGCCGGCGTCCCCTTCGTCCTCCGCTCCGGCAAGGCGATCGGCGACCCGCGCCGGGAGGTGGCGATCCACTTCCGCGCCGCCACGCCCCCGCGCGGCCTGCAGGCGGCCGAGGGCGACGCCGGGACGGTCCTCCGGATCGGCCTCAAGGGCGGCGACGTCAGCCTCGACCTGGTCGTGAACAGCGCCGACGAGCTCACCGACCTCGAGCGCACCACTCTGACGGCGCAGCCCGGCGCGGCCACGCTCGACCCCTACGCGCAGGTCCTCGCCGGGATCCTGCAGGGCGACACCCTGCTCTCGGTCCCGGGCGACGTGGCCGAGCAGTGCTGGCGCATCATCACTCCGGTGCTCTCCGCGTGGGCCGCGGGCGACGCTCCGCTGGACGAGTACGAGGCGGGGAGCGCGGGGCCCGAGGGCTGGTGAGCGCGCGGGCAGAGCCGACCGCTCCCCCCGCCGCCGCGCCTCAGTAGGCGAACTGCCACATGTAGCGGCGTCCCTCCAGCGCGTAGCCCCGGGCCGCGGCCCAGTGGGCGGCGAGCCGGGAGACGAGCGTCGAGTACACGAGCGGTGCGACGAAGGCGCGCTGGGACGCCGCGATCCCGGGCAGCTCCAGCTCGCGGGAGTCCACGTAGTGGGTCGTCCCGCTGTACTGGTCGAGGAAGCTCCGGGCGCGCTCGCCCATCGGCCGCGTCGCGTCCTCCGCCAGGAAGACGAGGGACTGCGTCTCGCCGTCGAACACCTCGAAGGGGCCCTGGAAGAACTCGTCCGCGTTGATCGTCGCGGCGTGCATCCACTGCATCTCCTGCAGGTAGCAGGTGGTGAACGTCTGACCGGGGTTCATGAGCGACCCGGAGGTGATCAGGTAGGTCACCGGGACGTCCTTCATCGCGGCGGCCAGCTCCTCCGCCCTCGGCTCGAAGGCGGCGACCGTGGCGACCATCGCGGACGGCAGGGCGCGGAGCGCCTCGAGCCGATCCGTCACGTCCACCCCGTCGCGGCGCAGGACCGCGAGCGCGAGCAGCTGCAGCACGAGCTGCGTGCCCTGACCGGTCTGCGCGACGAAGGCGGTGTCGAGGGCGAGCGCGAGCGGTCCCTCCTGCTTGAGGGTCACGCCGACCACGGCGGCGCCGCGCTCCTGCGCCCACTCGCCGGCCCGCACGGTCTCGGGGGTCTCGCCGGTGCCCGAGAGCACGACGACGAGAGCGCCGGGGCCGACCGAGGCGGGGGCCCGGAAGAAGAACTCGTCCGAGTTGTAGGAGGCGGCGGACGTGATCGCGGCCGTGTCGAGCAGGTACTGCGCGGCCTGGACGCCCATCAGCGATCCGCCCGCGCCGACCAGGAAGACGCGGTCGACCGCGGGGAGGGAGGCGACGTGGTCGTCGATCCGGCCCCACAGCGACAGAGCGTGCTCCATCGAGGGGGCGATGTCGTCGGGGACGGGGGCGACGGGGCCCGGTCCGAGGTAGGTGCCGTCGGTCATCAGAGTTCTCCTTCTGCGAGGGGGTGGGTCTGGTGGTCGAGGGCGGCGGCCGCGGGCGGGCCGGCCTCCTCGGTGATCTCGATCGGCGCCCCGTAGCCGAAGGCGCCGTGCTCGGTGCAGGTGAACGCGGCCGAGATCGAGGCCGCGGCCATCAGGTCGTCCAGCTCCTCGCCGCGCAGCAGCCCGATGAGCGTGCGGGCGATGAACGAGTCGCCGGCGCCGAGCGTGTCGACGACGCGAGTGGCGACCGGGGTGCTGACGGCCCGGTGGACTCCGTCGGAGAGCACGGCTCCGCGCTCGCCGCGGGTGACGAGGGCCCAGGAGGCGCCGGCGTCGAGGGCGCCGGCGAGCAGGTCCTCGATCTCGTCGTCGCTCCGGCCTCCTCCTGAGAACGAGGCGAGGAAGCAGTGCTGCGCGACGCCGGCGACGGATGCCCGGTCGAACTCGGAGGAGAAGTCGTACGACACGCGCGTCCGCTCGGCGAACGCGCCGAGGTGCTCGTCGAGGAAGCTCGAGGCGCCGACGTGCAGGGCGTCGAAGCCCGCGATCGTGTCGAGGTCGGCGGCCGAGGGGGTGAAGAGCGAGACGCCCTTGCCCGGGTCGAGGAAGACGCGGTCGCCGTCGATCAGGCCGATCCGGCAGTAGGCGGTCCAGCCCTCCTCCTGCCGCAGGCGCGACACGTCGACGCCCTCGGCGGCGAGGGAGGAGCGGAGGAGCCGGCCGGCGGCGTCGTCGGAGACGGCGCCGATGTAGGCGGTCGGGACGCCCTCGCGAGCGGCGTAGACCGACACGTTGACGCAGTTGCCGCCGGGGTACATCAGGCCGTCGGCGGTGTAGCAGTCGACGACGTTGTCACCGACGGCCACGATCCGCGGATCGGCGAGCGGGAGCGGGCGCATCAGGCCGTCACCGCGCTGAACCGCGACGAGCGGAAGGGCCGCAGCAGCGGGCTCGCCTCGCCGGAGAGGATCTCGAGGGCGATCAGCTCGCCGGCGATCAGGCCCAGGGTCGCGCCGCTGTGGGTGAAGAGCGCGTGCAGACCGGGGATCTCCTCGACCGCCCCGAGCACGGGCTCGCCGTCGCCCGGGATCGGCTTCGGGCCGGCTCCGAACGAGTCGAGCTCGAGCCTCGGGTTGCCCGCGAGCACGGCCGACGCCTCCTCGAGGGATTCTGTAGGTGAGTCCGGTCCCAATCGGCTACGTTGAGACCGGACTCACCGCGGTATCGAGGAAGCTACCCCGCGCTGGGAACGAGTGTCAAGGGCAGTGGAGCATCGGATCGGAAGGAGCGTCGTGGCCGAGATCACGAAGCGCAGGCGCGAGGTGACCGTGGCCGATGTGGCCCGGGAGGCCGGCGTGGGCAAGGCCACCGCGGCGCGCGCGCTGGGCAACTACGGCGCCGTCAGTGAGAGCGTCCGTGACCGGGTGCTGGCCGCCGCCGAGCGTCTCGACTACCGGCCGAACGAGCTCGCCCGGAGCATGAACACGGGCAAGTCGAAGACCATCGGCGTCATCGTCGGCGACATCGAGAACGGCTACTTCGGCCTCGCGATGAGGGGCATCACCGACGCCGTCGCCGGAGCGGGCTACGACGTCGTCCTCATCAACACCTCGGAGGACGTCGACACCGAGGTCGACGCCGTGAGGGTGCTCCTGGACAAGCGCGTCGACGGCATGATCGTCTCGCCCGCGTCGTCCTTCCACACGCAGCACCTCCACGACGTCCACGCCACGGGGCGTCCCCTGGTCCTGCTGGACCGGCGGATCGACGGGCTCCCGGTCCCCTCGGTCGGTGTCGAGATCGCCGTGGCCGCCGAGCAGGCGACCGCCGCCCTGCTCGAGGCCGGGCACCGCCGGGTGGCGTTCGTGACGGCGCTCGCCGACCCCGGCGACTGGACGCCGGGCGAGCCCCTTCGCGTGTCCTCCGTGACCGAGCGCCTGTCCGGCATCTCCGCGGCGCTCCGCTCGGCAGGCATCGCGCCCGACCGGGAGCTCATCCACTTCGGCGCGATCGGCTTCGTCGAGGCGGCCGCCGTCCTCGACGACCTCCTCGCGCTCCCCGAGCCGCCCACCGCGATCCTCGCCTCCGACAGCCTCATCGCCCTCGACCTGCTCCGCGCCGCGAGGGCTCGCGGCCTGCGCGTCCCGGACGACCTCTCCTTCGTGATGTTCGACGACTTCCCGTGGGCCGAGCTGATCGATCCGCCCCTGTCGGTGGTGTCGCAGCCGATCTACGACGTGGGAGTCGCGGCCGGCCGCACGATCCTGCGCCTGCTCAGCGGCCGGACGGAGTCGGACGCGGAGCTGCTCGCCGCGACCTTCATCGCCCGAGAGTCCATCGGGCCGGTGGGCGGCGGCGCGCCGGAGGGGCGCGTGGACTGAGGCGTGGTGCCGATGTCGGCAGGCGCTTCTCCGCGGCGTGCCGGAGCGCGGGGGTCCTGCGCCAGTTCGTGCCGCGGTCGCGGCCGTCTCCGTAGGCTCCGACGCATGACTGATCAGGTCCAGGCCGGAGTTCAGCGCGGAGCGGGGCGGGGGACCCTCGCCCACCGGTGGTTCGCGGTCGCGGCCTCCCTGGTCTTCGCCTTCGGCTGGCTGCTGATCCCCGGAGTCGGCTGGCCGATCGGCGCCGTTCTGGTGCTGTGGAGCTCGTCGTGGACCGGCGCCGAGAAGAGGTCGGCGCTGGCGATCCCGCTGGTCGCGGCCGCGCTGGTCGGCAGCGGAGTGGGGCTCGCCTTCGGGCTGCACGCTGTTCCGAGTTCGAGCATGACGATCTGGACCGCGGTGTCTGCCGGGGTGCTGGCGGGCGGCGCGGCGAGCGTGGTTCTGGGGGTCCGGCTGTGCGCCCGGGCGCTCCGCCGGCCTGCAGCGTCGGGAAACCGCTCGCTGTCCGGGGCGGCCTCTGCGCCTCGCGCGCACGACGTCAGCTGAGAGGAGGGGGCGTCGCCCCCTGGGGGAGGCCGCCCTGTCTCAGCTGACGTTGTGGACACCGGCGCTCGCCGACCGGAGGGTCCGCTGGAGTTCCGGTTCCGGCAGCTGCCCGACCCGGAGCGCGCACGACGTCAGCTGAGAGGAGGGGGCGTCGGCTCCTGGGGAGGCCGCCCTGTCTCAGCTGACGTTGTGCGCAGGCCAGTCGAGGCGAGCGCCTCGACGGCGCGAAGGGCGCAGCTCTGCCGGCGTTCTCGCGCGTCGGCAGATCCCGCTCAGCGCCCGCCGGCCCCGCTCGCGTCGTAGCGGAGCCGCACCAGCTCCGAACCCGGCAGGACCGTCGCGTCGAGCAGGCGAAGCCCATGCTGCGGCGCCCCGGAGTAGAGCGGCGACCCGCCGCCCGCGAGCCCCGCGCCGACGAGGACGATCAGCTCGTCCACCAGGCCCTGCTCGAGGAGCGGATTCCAGGTGGTGCCGCTGCCGAACATCAGCAGGTCGCCCCCGTCGGCCCGCTTGAGCCGCTCGATCTCCGACGGACCCTGCTCCCGCGGCACGATCCGCGTGGTGGCGGCCCAGGGAGCCTCCGGATCGGGCGCCAGCGAGTCGCTGATCACGAGCGCGTCGAGCGACGTGACGAGCCGCGCCGTCTCGTGCTCCCGATCGCCCGCCGTCTCGTCAGCGGCGACGGCGCTCCAGCTGTCCCAGTTGTCGCGGAACCAGCGTCCGCCGTAGACGAGAGTGCCCGCGCGGCGCAGCAGCTCGAGGTTGTGGTCGTTGAAGGCGTCCTCGAACGGCAGCGCCGACAGGTCGTGCCCGGGCCCCTCGAAGCGGCCGTCGAGCGAGGTGAGGACGGAGACGACGAGCCTGCTCATGCGGGGGATGCTACTCAGGGGAGGGTGCCGGGTGAAGGGGTGCGGCGGGCCCCGCCACCCTCCTCAGTCCGCCGCCCCCAGCGCCTCCCGCAGCGTCGCCCGCGCCCGCGCGTGGCGGCTCCGCACCGTCGCCGCGCGGAGGGACAGGATCTCGGCCGCCTCGGCGAGGGAGAAGCCATCCCAGTAGACGAGGGTGATGATCTCCTGGTCCACGGGCTTCAGCTGCGCGATCGCGGCGCGCACGTCCTCCGCCGCGTCGTCGGCGGGTGCGGGCGGGGTGACGCGCAGCTCCTCCGCCAGCCGCTCGACCAGCGCGCTCCTCCGAGTCGCGGTGCGGCGCTGGCCCGAGAGCACCCGCCGCGCGACGCCGAACGCCCACATCCGCGCGCGCGTCTCGTCCTCGGGGATCGACCGCTCCTTCCGCCAGAGGATCAGCAGGGTGTCGCTGAGGAGGTCCGCGGCGTCCTCGGGGCTCGCCGTCCGCCGTGCGAAGTAGCGGAGCAGGTCCGGCGCCTCCCGCTCGACCAGGGCCGTGATCTCGGCCTCGCGGTCGCGCGCGGGGGAGCGGACGACGCTCCGGGCCATGGTCGGCGCCGCCTCGCCGGCGCTCATCACAGCTCTCCCGTGCAATCGGTGCTGCCGCCCAGCCCGCCGTCGCCCTCGACGATCGCGCCCTCGGGGATCGTGTCGAGGATGTGGTCGTCCGCCGCGGTGATCCAGGCCCGCCAGCGGATCGTCTCGTCCGAGAGGCCGGGGCCGTCGCTGTTCATGTCCGAGGCCAGCCACGCGGGATCGGTCGTGTAGGCGACCGCGTCGTCGTGGATCCGCTGGCCGACGCCGCTCCAGTCCTGCGCGCGCAGGTAGTCGGTCGCCAAGGTGGTGACCTCGCGGTAGTCGATCTCGCCGTTGAAGTAGTCGATCGAGCAGGTCACGGCCGCGCCGGAGTCGGTGGTGTAGCTGATCGGGATCGTGAAGTCGGGGACGGAGCGGACATCGGTGCCGGCGCTGGTGGCCAGCACGAGACCCGGGACGATCAGGACGGGAGCCGCCAGCCACCACGCCTTCGAGCGCGCGGGCCTGCGGGGCGCGCGCTCGCGGGTCTCGGCGATCACGGCGTTCAGGGCGGTGCGGACGCCGGGCGCCCGGTCGTCGGTCGCGGGGTCGCTGCGGGAGAGCAGGTCGTCGAGTGTGCGTCGCGTCATCGGGTCCATCCTTCGTCGGTCGAGCGTCTACCGAGTACATGGCCGGGTCGAGGTCGAGCGTTGCACGAAGGGAACGGATCCGTGATCCTGCCGCGAGCAGATCGGCCGTTCGGGGGTCTTGCTTGAACGGTATTCCACTGAGACAGTGACGCTGCTCGCACACAGGGTGCGAACGGCCGCCGCTCCGCTAATGGAGTCGATGCTCCGGCACAGGCGCCAGCACCAGACGAGGCCGCGAGGCCCCCGACGACGAGGACCCGACGTGACGCTGCCCTTCGCTTCCTGGAAGCACCCCCGAGCCGCTCGAGCGGTGGCCGCCGTGTCGGCCCTGCTCCTGGTGGGCGCCGGCGCCCTCGCCTCCGTCACTCCGGCCGCCGCGGCGGCGCAGACCGGATGCTTCGACCCCGCCTCGGGCGCCCTGCGTCCGGTCGCGTCGTCGGTGCACTGCGGTTCGGACGGGCAGATCGCGGTCGCCTGGACGACGGACCCGACGTCGTCGGCCGATGCCCGCACGGTGGCTGCGTCGTCGACGGTGAGCACCGGTCCGCGCGGAGCCACCGGTCCGCGTGGAGCGACCGGTCCGCGGGGCGCGACGGGCCCGCGAGGAGCGACGGGTCCTCAGGGGGCGAAGGGTGCTCCGGGCGCGAAGGGCGCGACCGGCGCGAAGGGGGCGACGGGCGCGACCGGAGCGACGGGGCCGCGGGGCGCGACGGGCGCGGCAGGAGCGACGGGGCCGCAGGGAGCGACGGGCGCGGCAGGTGTGGACGGAGCCGCCGGGCCTGCGGGTGCGGACGGTCCGGCGGGAGTCGCGGGAGCGGAGGGGGCTACTGGAGCGACGGGTGCTGACGGCGCGACCGGAGCGACGGGTGCTGATGGTGCGACCGGTGCGACGGGTGCTGATGGTGCGACCGGAGCCACGGGTGCTGACGGAGCGACCGGAGCCACGGGTGCCGATGGAGCGACCGGAGCGACTGGAGCGGACGGTGAGGCGGGCCCGGCCGGTGTCGACGGTGCCGATGGTGCCGACGGCGCGACCGGCGCGACCGGCGCTCGGGGTGAGACAGGTGCTGACGGGGCGAAGGGCGCGACCGGTGCGGTCGGCGCTACCGGAGCAACGGGCGCGACCGGAGCGACGGGTGCAGCTGGAGCGCAGGGTGCCATCGGCGCAACAGGTGCGACCGGTGCCCAGGGCGCGACCGGCGCAACAGGCGCGACCGGCGCGACCGGTGCCCAGGGCGCAGCCGGCGCTGACGGCACCGCGGCCTGGTCGACGGTGACGCAGTGGAGCGACCGGACCGCGTACCGAGTCGGCCCGCCGTCGAGCGTCGTGGTGTTCGGAGGCGGCGCCTACGTCGCCGTGGCCGACAACCGCGCGATCTCCCCGGCCGCCGGCACCGGGGCCTGGGTGCAGATCGCGGCCCCCGGAGCACGAGGTCCGGAGGGCATCGTCGGCCCGCAGGGTCTGCAGGGGCTCCAGGGCCTCCAGGGCGCGCGCGGCGCTGACGGCACGGTCGGCGCCACCGGCCCGACGGGCGCTCAGGGAGTGAAGGGCGATACGGGCGCCGCCGGTCCGCAGGGAGCGAAGGGCGACACCGGTGCCGCCGGTCCGTCGGGCGCCCCGGGCGTGAAGGGCGACACCGGCGCGACCGGCGCTCAGGGACCCGCCGGCCCCGCCGGACCCGCCGGCGCCGCTCCGGAGGACACCTCCCTCGGCTTCCCCGAGGGCTGCACTCCCGCCGGTTCCCCGCTCATCACCTTCGCCTTCGACGCCACGACGATCGCCGTCGACGGGAAGGGCTTCTGCTCCCTGACGGAGTACCTGGGCGGCCGTGCCGACACGACGACCGTCGTCGACATCGACACCGCGACGATCGCGACCGAGCTCGAGAAGGCGCTGAACGCCCGATCGGTGATCCCCCACGTGACCGTGCAGCTCGGCGCCGTCGGCACGTGCGACTCCTCCACGGCGCCCTGCAAGCGGCCCGGCGGGATGACGTACGCCTTCGACTCCGTGACCATCGACGCGCTCAGCATCAGCACGACGGGAGACGGATCCGCGACGTTCCCCCTCATCTGGAAGAAGATGACCGTCTCGAAGGAGGGCTCCCGGCTCGATCCCGTCGTCGACGCGGTCGGCAACGAGCGCTCGACGTCCCGCGGCAGCCTGGGGGTGTCGTGCCGTCCGTCCGAGGGGATCGTCCGGACCCTGACCGTGTCCTCGGTCGGCTCGACGAAGCCGATCCTGTCCACCGCCGTCCTCGGAGGAGCCGAGTGCTTCGACTTCACGCCGGCGGGCAGCACGATCCTCCAGCCTCTGAAGACGACGATCGCCGATCCTCGAGGCGACCTTCTGAGCGTCGCGGAGGGCACCACCCGGCGCGTCGTCCTGACGACCACCGACTCCTCGACCGGGACGACGAGCACCGTCGACCTGACGGCTCAGCGTTCCGGGACGATCAGCGGCGGAGGTGTCAACGGCGACCGGCTCACCGTGACCTGGGTGCCGCTGAAGGTCGCCCAGACGATCACCCCGGCGAGCGGCAGCCCGTCGACCTTCTCGGCGGACTACACGAAGCAGTAGGGCGTGGCGGCGGCGCTCCTCAGGCGGGCCGCCACTCCTCGAGGAACTCGGCGACGGTCTTCGTCTCGAGATCGAGCTCGACCTGGCCGAGCAGGTAGTGGGCGTCGGTGAGATCGGCCTTCACGCGGATGATCTCTGCTCCCGTGTCGAGGCGGAGGACGACGAGGTCGTAGGGCGCGAGGATCCCGCTGCCCAGCGCCATGTCGATGGTGAGTCGGAGCCGCCCGAAGCGCCTCAGCTGCAGCTCGGCACGCAGGTGCTCAGCGGCGACCTCGGGGACGTCGGGAGTGGGGTCGGGCATGGGGGAGACGGTACCGAACCCGTCGGAGCGGACTCCTGGAGGGGAACCAGGGTCGGCCCGAGACGGTCGCGTGATGGTCGCCGGGAGGACGCCGGACACGACCGCTGCGGTGGCGAAGGGGGTGCGAGTCGCGGGGATGCACCGGCGCGCGTGCCCGCCGCGGTCCCGATGACGACAGCCGGTTCCCCTTCGAATTCGACGAAGCGAGAATGTCTCGTGCAGTCGGACAAGAAGGGCAGTGATGCGCAGTGCTCGTCGTCGTGGATCCGGTCACGCAGGTCGAATGGGTTGTCCCCCCGTTCGCGACGGTCGAGAGCACTCTCGCCAGAGCGGCACAGGCTCGCGAGGGTGAGCTCGCCCGCGTCGTCATCGGTCCGGATCACGGGACCCCCTACGCCCTGTGGATGGACTACGCCGCCGTTCATGAGCCCGACGCCATCGGTATCCCGCCTGCGGTGGCGCAGGATCTGAGGGAGTGGCAGGAATTCTGGAGTCGCGGCTTCTGGCCGGAGGCCCGGTGGTCCAGTCCGAGTCAGGAGGCGATCTTCGAAGCCGAGGGTGAGCGCCTGCAGACAGCGGTGGAAGCGCTTCTCTGGAACGTCGCCGTCGTCGTTCGCGGCTTCTGACGGGGCGTCGTCTGCAGCGGTGTATCCGACGCCCCGTCCAGATCGTCGGAGTTCGTCTGGACAAGCAGATTCTCGAATGTCGGCACGATTCTCGCGGTTGTCGTCTCGACAGGAACGCTGTCGGCGACACCCCCGCTTTTATGAGAGATCAGGTCGACTGCTCGGTCGCGCACAAGAGGGGCGCTCATGCAGGTGCTGAGGTGGTCAGTCCCGCAGGCCGACCGTTACCGCCCGGCTCTCCGGCGCCTCGATCAGGTTCTTCGCCACTGCGGCCGAGAGGTAGGACGTCGCGTCGTGCCGGCGCAGGGTGACAATAGAGGCGACGGCTCGCACCGCCAGGACGATGGGAGCGAAGCTCGGCCCTGAGGTCAACCAGTCTCCGACCGCGACGCCGACCTCGGTCATCGGGATCAGCAGAGTCATCGGATCGAGTCGCCCGCCGCCCTCGCCTTTCAGAGGTCCGGACGCCCGGTGCAGCTCCGTGACGCGCGCCTTGTAGGTGAGGAGCGCGTCCTCGAGCTCCCGGCCGTCCTCCGCCTCGGCGACGGCGAGCCGCACGTCCCGGAGGCCGTCGAGGTACCGGGCGAGCAGCTTCTCCTTGCTCTGCCGGAAGGCCACGATGTCGTCGAAGGTCGCATCCTGGTGTGGCTCGGGGATGTCGTAGAGCGTGAGGGCGAGTGCGCGCTGGTCGGAGGCGTCGTCGATCGCGAACAGCGCCTGGCGGGCAGTCGCCGTCGTGGCCACGCCGTACTGCCAGCCCTTCGCCTGGCAGAGACGCCGGCCGCAGACGAGGAGCGCGGGGACGAGGTTCTGTCTGGTCGCTCGGAACTGAGAGCCGTCGCGAGAAGCCGGCCTGAGGTAGTCGTTCTCGACGAGCCAGTGCTCCAGTTCGTAGGGGAGCTTGCGGGCGAACAGCCTGTCGGACTGCTGCCAGTCGTCGGTCGTGAACGTGTACCGCTTTGCCGCGCGGACGCACTCGCTGACGGCCCGCTCTCGAGTCGATTCGTCGAGGTCATCGAGGTGAGCGGGGACCCACCAGCCTCGCTCCTTCATCTCGGCCAGCGTCTCGGTGCGCGGGAATCCCCGTGGAGCGATCGTCGAGAACCGCTCGCTCAGCAGCAGGGCCTTCTTCATCTCCGTGTCGGGCGGAACGATGAGCGGCGACAGCAGAAGGGTGTCGTCGAGCGTGTGGGTCATGGAGTTCCGATCGTCTGGCCGGTGGTGCTTCAAGCCACTCGTATCGAGATGTGTACTCCGGCGTCACTTCTGTCACGGACGCACGCGACGGGGGCCAGGAGTACTCGCACCCTGCTTCTGGCCGATCCCGTGCGCATCTGCGGCCCTCGCCCTTCTACTCGGGGCGGTGGTAGCCCTGAGAGTAGGCCCGACGCTCCGATCCGGATAGGGCCGGAATCGCTGCTCCTCAGGCGGGCCGCCACTCCTCGAGGTACTCGGCGACCGTCTTCGTCTTCAGGTCGAGCTCGACCGGCCCGAGGAGGAAGTGCGGGTCGGTGAGACCGGCCTTCACGCGGATGATCGGCCAGCTCGGGTGGAGGCGCGGCCCGATTGGCGAGAGGCGGAGGCGCCACGGCACTGGCGCCACCACGATCACTTCGCCGCTGCGGTCGGCAAAGCGGCGGCCGGGTCGACCTGGTTGCTAGCCGAAGCGCTCGTGGTTCGAGAGTCGGAGCAGGTGAAGACGCTTGGTCGAGTCTTGCAAGAGTCATGCGAGACGTGTTAGCTTCGTCTTGTTCGAATCCTACCCACCATGAAGAGGAAAAAATCATGTCTGACTATGTGATGGTCCCCGTCCCCGAGAGCCTCGTGATCCCCGTGATGCGCCTCATCGCCGAGCACGACTCCGCCGATGAGCGACTGCGCGGTCGAGGGTCGGCAAGAGTCGTGGATCACGACGACACGGAGGCCGAGGATTCGCGGGAGTGGACCCTCGAGGAGTTCGAGGTCCTGCGATCCGGCGAAGCGAAGTCCATCAAGCTCTTCTGCGAGGTCCTCGACGTCCTCGCCGCGGCGTCGCCGTCGGCGGTCGCCCTCGAGGACGTGGCGAAGGTGACCGGCGTCGAGCCGCTGACCATGCAGCGCGCGTTCGGCCGGGCAACGGTGTGGATGAAGAACCGCATGGGCGGCGACACCCGCTGGCCGATCTTCTGGCCCGGCGACGGCTGGGCGATGACGGAGACCAACGCCTCGCTGTGGAAGTCGCTCGCCGAGTGAGCGGTGGGATGTGGTGATTCTCGTCCTCCGTGCCTGAGGCCTCGTGTCGGCTAGCGATTTTCGGGGGCCGGAGCCGGCCGGCCGCCGCTGGGCCGTGGGTGCGAGGTCAAGCCGGGCGGTCCGAAGCGCTCACGATCGCTTCTCCTTTCGCATCGGAGCCTGAGGTCAGCACCGCGGGGCGGTATGGAAGCGGCGGCGCGAACTCCTGGATGCGGCCAGTGGGATCACTGGAAACGAGTTCTGAGACGCCAGAACGGATCTGCTCTTCGAGCCCGCGCGATGATCTGCTCTCAGATCATCCGCTGCTGCTGACAAGTGCGTTGTCGTGCGCCGCCAGCTCGCCCACGAACCACTCGAGCACCTCGACGAGTTGCAGTCGAGCAGACCGATCGGCGAGGACATCGAGATCGAAGGATGGGCGCTTCTCCAATCGGTCGGCGGGCAGGTCGACGCCGCTGACCGCGTTGAGGCGGCTGAGCAGCGCCTGTCGGAGCGTGACGGAGTCGAACGGCGGTCGGCTCGGCATGTGCTGGAAGACGACCTCGACATTGCCGCTCGGGTAGATGGTCAGCGGCCCGATGCTCTTCTACGCAGGCGCGGGGCCGCGTGCGACGAGGAAACACGGCTTCTCCTCCGCGGCGCTGAAGTCCATGACGCCTCCGAGACGTTCCCACTCGTCAAGGGGCTCGACGAAGCCGTGGACGGTCGACGGAGCCTGCCGGTCGGCCACGCCGGCGAGGAACTCGGCTCGCTCGATGTTCCCCTCGTTGAGCGCGGAGTAGACCGGAAGCCCCTCTTCCGAAGAGAATGCGCTCCTTGCAGTAAGGGATATCGTGGATTCGGTAGACCTCTCGCAGCGATTACTGCAATCGACGTACGCTCACGTTCCATGCAAGTCGAAAATTTGATGGAGACACACTATGAAAGCTGTGGACGCGAACCTGCTGGAGTTGTTGAAGAAGGCTGATCGTTTCGTCGTACCGATCTACCAGCGCGTGTACTCGTGGGGCGAGGCGGAGTGCGGACAGCTCTGGACCGACATCACGCGCGCCGGAGCCCGGGACGGGCTCAGCAGTCACTTCACTGGCTCGATCGTCTACATCGAGCGAGGCCAGGGCACCCGGACATCGAGCGAGCCTGACCTCCTCATCGATGGGCAGCAGCGCGTGACGACGGTGACGTTGCTGCTCGCGGCCCTTGCAGCTCGTCTAGACGAGCTACCCGAGGAGGAACGGGAGCCGGTGGCGGGGTTCGCCCCACAGAAGATCCGCGGGCTGTACTTGACGAACCCGTTCGAGTCGGGGGACGGGTTCTTCAAGCTGATCCTGTCGCAGCGAGACAAGGAGGCGCTGAAGGCCGTAATCCGAAACGCTCCCCTGCCGGTCTCAGATTCTCGGGTGATCAGCAACTACCTCTACTTCGTGGGCCTACTGCGCGGAGCCTCCACTGACGCCATCGTCGACGTGTGCCGTGGCCTTGCCAAGCTCGTCGTGGTCGACGTGAAGCTGACCCGGGGCACCGATGATCCGCAGCTCGTTTTCGAATCGATGAACGCAACGGGCAAGAAGTTGTCCCAGGCTGATCTGATCCGGAACTTCGTGCTGATGGATCTGACGCCCTCGCGGCAGGAGCGTCTCTACGAGGTGTACTGGTTCCCGATGGAGCGGCAGTTTCAGGGAGCCGACGAGGGCCGCTTCGACGAGTTCGTGCGTCACTTCCTCACCGTGAAAACCTTCGCGATTCCGCGCATCGACGAGATCTATGACGCGTTCAAGAGCTACGCCTTTGACCAGGAGCGAGACGGGACCACCCGCGATCAGCTGGTAACGGGTCTGAGCCATCACGCCGGCTGGTTTGCGGCGATGGCGCTCGGCGCGGAGACGAACCCGGCTCTGGCGAAGCGCTTTCGAGAGCTCGACCAGCTGGCCACAGTCGCCTATCCCTTCCAGCTGCGCCTGTACGCGGACTACGTCGCGGGCGTTCTCGACAGTCGAGCGTTCGTTCAGATCCTCGACGCGATCATCGCGTACCTGTTCCGCCGCGCCGTTTGCCGGATCCCCACGAACAGCTTGAACAAGACCTTCGCGACCCTCGCCTCCGCCATCGATACGGAGCACTACGTCGAGAGCGTCTACAGCCGTCTCCTGACCCTTCCGGACTACCGGCGGTTCCCCACGAACGAGGAGTTCGAGGAGGCCCTGAAGACCTCGGACATGTATCACCTGAAGCGGCGCGGCTACTTCTTCCGCGAGATGGAGAACCACGGCCGGAAGGAAGAAGTCTCCACAGCGGAGTACACCATCGAGCACATCATGCCCCAGCACGTTACCCGCGCCTGGCAGCAGGAGCTCGGCGCCGACTGGGAAGCCGTGCACGACCGCTATCTCCACACGCTCGGAAACCTGACACTTACCGGCTACAACCCGGAGTACTCCGACCGGCCGTTCCACGAGAAGCGAGACATGCCAGGCGGATTCCGCGACAGCCCCCTCCGCCTCAACAAGGGACTCGGACAACTCGAGGGATGGAGAGCAGCCCACATCGAGCAACGCGCTGCCTCGCTCGCCGCGCAAGCGGCAGCCATCTGGGCCATCCCCGCACTCGAGGAGCCGATCCTCGCTCAGTACCGGGAACGATTCAGCGACTCCCGACGATTCGACTGGTCCCAAGCGCACTCCATCCTCGATGCCCTCCCCGCCGGACGCTGGACGAGCTACAACAACCTCGCCGAAGCCGTCGGCACCGGCGCGCAAGCCATGGCACGGCACCTGGCCGCATGCAGCAGGTGCGTGAACGCCTATCGAGTGCTGACCTGGGACGGCACCATCGCTGAAGAATTCCGCTGGCCCGACGCCGGAGACAAGCGCGACCCCGCAGACGTGCTCACCAACGAGGGGCTCGCCCTCATGGGAGGACGGGCTGACCCTGAGCAACAAATCTCCGCCGAGGAGCTACTCGCACTCATCGGAGAGGACGAGCGGTAGCACCTTCGCTGGCTTCTAATCCGCGCTGCATGCGCAAGTGTGCCTCTGCGCATGCCGGTGACACCCTCTCTCCACCGGCACGTGCGTGTCTGTAGGTCGGTAGCCCCTTCTTCTGTCAGGCACTGCCCCTCAACCGCTAGCCGCCTGCTGTGAAAGCTTCGAATACCGGACAAAAAGCGCGGCCTCCCGAGTTGCTGTTGTTGGACTACGCAGTCCATACAATTCGTCAACCACGCGGTCGATATCCTCATGCGCCTGACGGAGCTCGGCGGGAGTATCTGAAGGTTTATAAAGCTCGCTGAGGCTCTTGGTGCTTCGAAGCGGTTCGCGAATTGCCAGCATCTGCCGGGTTGCGGCTTCAAGTAGAGAACGCATCGATGTTGGCAACTCCGGCCACGGGAATGAGTTATATGCGAGGTCTGCAGTGATTGTCGGATCCTCCCGCAGGCGACCGCCAACCGCTCGAATCCACGTTTGATACATCTGAGATTGCAAAAACCCCAACAGCCACACTTCCGCCGGGTAGACAATCGTGGCCTTATTAGATGCCACAACACCTGTACCGAAAATCTCAGCGGGTATCCATCGCCGACTGTCAGTCGAATTCTGGGGCAAAGCAATGTACTCGACGTTAGGATGCTTTCTATGCGTGAATAAGTGACCAGGGGTGGCGCGGAAGGCTGCCGTTGGAGACTTTTGGCGCTCTTTCTCGACGGCATTCACGCGCTCCTCGATCAAGGACGACCTCGAAAGCTCAGTAGGATCTGCTCCTTCCATGTACAAGCACCAGATGACTTTGCCAGAGAGCAGCTCTTTGGCCCCCATGTAGCGTCGTAGATATTTCGACGCGATTGGGTCGACCTTAAACGGCTTAACCTCTTCTTCACTCAGCAATAGCAAACCCCCGTCGGTCGGCTGAGAGCCGACCGTCATTCGAGGCAAGCCGCTGATGAAGGGGCTTCGTCTGGGATGAATCTCAACATGTGGAGCTGGCGTAAGCCACCAATTTATCTCGGGGTGCCACGTCGGTGTTGCCTCGTTGCCAACAAACAGCGCGGCCTGACCCGAATACCCAGCCGAGAATCCAATAATGACGACGTGAACGCCAGCAGGGTTTTGTGCTTCGGAGCTCCACAAAAACGAGCGGCGAGCGAACACGATTCTGGCGCCCAGCCGTGTCATAAGCGGGCCCATAACCCTTGCCTGCTCGCCTTGTGCAATGCTGTTCGTCGCCACGAACGCAATACGTGCAGAAACCTGTCGACTGAAATCAGCCGCCTTAGCGAACCATGCACAGACGTAATCGATACGACCGACGCGTAACCCAGTACTCTCGGGAAGAGAGTCGTAAAGACGAGTACGCTCTGCCTGTTGTTCAGGTAGAAGCTTCAGGCCGCCTTTATAAGGTGGGTTCCCGGCAACGATGACTTCGCCATCACCTACAATCTTTCCCCAATCTGCGTCCAGCGACCGACCAACTACGATCTCGGCTCGAGTCTTGAGGGGTAGACGTTCCGGAGCACTTCCGAAGCGGTCCTTCAAAAGCAGGTCGCTCTGGCGATCAACCATGAACATGGCAGTCTCCGCGATGCGTGCTGGCCATTCGTCTACTTCTATGCCAAAGAAGTGGTCGAGCCGAACCAGGAGAGTGCTAGTCCAGTCGGTGTCCAAGGCGACACCGTTCTCGCCGACCTCTTCAACTGACAGTGCTTCGAGTACGCGAAGCTCTAGGTCCCGTAACTCGCGATACGCAACAATGATGAAGTTTCCGCATCCACACGCTGGGTCGAGGAAGCGGATGGCGCCCAAGCGAGTCCACAGCCGACGCAACGAGTTTATTCTCGTCTTCGTGGTGTCTCGGGAGAGAGCAGCGCTCAGATCTGCTCTGAGATCATCTAGGAAGAGTGGATTCAAGGTTCGGAGAATATTCTCCTCCGATGTGTAATGCTCTCCAAGCTGACTTCTTGTCTCTGCATCCCGGACCGCTTGGAACATAGATCCGAAAATAGCAGGACTGATTGTTGACCAATCGACCGCACATGCGCGGAGAATTGCTTCGCGTAGGTCGCTGCCTAGCGCTGGAAGCTTTATTGGCTCCTGAAAGAGGCCTCCGTTGATGTAGCGGAGACCATAGCTAGACAAGTCTGGATCTTCGCTATTTAACTCAGCAAAAAGGTGGGTGAGAGAAGCCCCGAATCCTTGCTGCGAGGCCTCATTATGCTTGACATAATTACGAAATGCGTTTGGCTCCCACATTTCTGTATCATCACCGAACATTAGGAAAAGTATTCGCGCGAGTGTGACAGATATTTCATGATCCCGAACGCGGCGATTGTAGTCGGTCGGATATGCTCGTTCGAGCGAGGTGTACATGTCAACCATGAACTTTGACGCTTGCTTTGATTCATTTCTCGATTCAACATCGAAGGCCTGGCGTAATCTTGACAAAACAGTATTGACGTCCAGCACTTCGCTCGAAGGGAGACGGATAACCTCTAGTCGTGCTTCGAAACGGTTGTTCACCTCGCCGATACGATGGCGATGGGACGTTAGTCGGGAGGCGACGCTGTTATCGAGGATGCGGCGAGATGGCCACCGCCATACTTGGTCGACCGCATTGTGAAATATGACCAGCCGGTCCGTCGAGACTCTACCGATTTCGCGATCGAGGAAAGCTTGTGCTGTTGTCGACGGAAGTTGCTCACAGACCCAGACTCGCAACCCAAGAAAGGATGATACGTTGTGAGCAATTAGCGAGGAGCCGTCTTCAAGTTGTACGTCCACTGGCTTGCGGTCCGGAGCGTGCCAATTCAGATCTTCTAGAAATAGGGTCTGGAAATCGAGCGAATTGACGCGTTCAATTAATCTCATTACTCCGCCTTCACTACGCCGATTGAGCAAACAATCCGCATTTCGTCTGTCTCGGTCGTGCCGATGACGAGGCGGTCCTCCGAATGGAGCCGGTTCATCAGATCAAGTACGTCGCTGTCGGAGTACCTGTTGCGGCGAGCAAGAGACAATTGATTTGTTGCATACGCTGTCAGAGAGCGCGCGTGCAGCGCCCCCAGCGCGTCCTGCGCAGACTCCGACCCAAGCGAACCACCGAACCGGTTCCACGCCCACTTTCGGATCCCCTTCAAATTGCCCATCGAGGCCGCCTCGATCGCAAGGGGCCCTCGCACCAGGCCGGCCTGCCGCTCGAAGTGATCTGCACGACGTTGTCTCGCCGGTGTCGTCGGTTCCGCGTAGAAACTCCGAAGTGCCTCAGATTGAGTCAAAAGACTTTGGCTGCCGTCAGCATCGTTGTACGTTGCGAAGGCCTCCGTTCCCCCTTCGGTGCGTACGAAACAGGTGACTCCACCATGGCTCTCATTCGCATATTCGGACCGGGTACTTTGAATAAGATCGGGCAAGGTCAGAGCGCGATTGGCCGCGTCGGGACTTTCTTGTTGTGCTTTGGTCCAAACCAACCAAGCCTCACTTACGGCATCGGCCTCGCCGTCAAGTTCGTCATCATCATCGGTCATCCGGCCATTGTAGAAATCATCCAGAATCTTGACTTCGCGTTCTGTCCCGAAGAATTGCTCGTCAGACCCAAACGCCTCAGCGGAGGCATTAAGTCGTTCCTTTATGCGGGTCCTAAGGTTGATTTCATCGTCAATCTTGTCGTGACTAAAGATGTAGACATCAACTTCGTCGGATTGCTGCCCAACCCTGTCAACTCGTCCGGCTCGTTGGATTAGACGAATAATGGCCCATGGAAGGTCGTAGTTCACGACAATGTGCGCATCCTGAAGATTTTGGCCTTCGGACAGTACATCAGTCGCCACGAGAACATTGATCGAATCCGGCGGTACAATAACCGAATCGAGCGTTTGACCGGGAAGGCGGTTTGCCACCGGTGCAAATCGACGTGCAATTTCGGAGGGATCGGTAGATTCGCCAGATGCGAGACCGACACGCTCCACCCCCGCTGCGACCAGCGATTCCGACACGTACCTTGCTGTGTCTAGATACTCGCTGAAAATTAGCACCTTTTGATTGGGGTGGGTCTGCTGGATTAGCTCCACAAGTCTTGTCATCTTAGAATCGGTCGAGCGATCCCAGGATCCAAAACGAGCTAACAACTCCGATATCGTTTTATTATCGGCTTTGAGATCTGCGCGAAGCGAACTGGTAAATACCGTGCTGTTGATCCATTTCGTCTTCTTGGATGCATTTTCACGGATCTGAGAGTATCGCTGCTCGGCTGTGCCGACCGCGGTGTCTTCGAGCTCGATGTCCTTGTCGCCTAAAGTTATAAAAGATTCACTGAAGCTGCCAAGCGGTAGTGGCAAGTCGTTCTCAATTGCGTAACAAAATATTTCATTTCGGGCTTTTTGGCGCTCAAGGGATAAGATGAATGAGTGTCCTGACGATGATAGTCTCTTAAAGAGCCCGGTTCGGACGAATCCACTAACGTTGCCGCGCCCGGATCGGATATCGTCGAGGTATCGGGAGTCATCGGGACTCTTTGGAGCTCGCCGATTCTCATAGTCCGCTAGCCGATAGCGTGGCAGGTTGAGAGACGAGACAGCATTTAGGGTTGTATCATCTTCCATTTTGGCGGCGGGGTCGTCTGAGCTAAAAGCAAGAGGGAGATGATGTGGAATCCGTGTCGGGAAAAAGAAGTTAGTTCCGTCTGAGAACTTGAGGTAATCCCGAGTGCGCGTCGTTCCATCTACGAGGGTCTCTGTGACTCGCTGGGCGGTCCGCTTCACGAAGCTTCTTGTACGACGAACGAGATGGTCTGACATGAGGCGCCGCCAGTCGTCTGCTTCATCAGAAAGCTTGAAGGCATCCAGTGTGTTTGTTTTTCCGTCGACTTTGTCTGCTAGCTTGGGGTCTTTAGCGAGAGCTGCAGACGGGACGATACCGAGGTCCTCGTCTTCTTCAATGTATAGTGCAAGTTGGTTTGCGACGTCTGTGAAAGCGAGATTGTATGGCGTTGCTGTGAGTAAAAGCACCTTAGAGTTGTTCCGTCTTACGTATGAGCGAACGGCCTCATATGCGCGGGTGCTTTCGTTCCGCAGATTGTGCGACTCGTCGCAAATAACAAGTTTGAATAATTTCAGATCGGGCAAGAGTTTATGCGCCATTGAGTACGGTACAACTCGCGCCCCGTCCATGTTGTATGCATCGATGTGGCGTTGCCACATGTCAACTAGATTTTTCGGGCAGAGAATCAAGGTTGTGTAGTCCTCGGCGGATTGAAGCATGAGGGACGTTGCTACCGCAGTTAAGGTTTTACCCAAACCGACGACGTCGCCGAGCATTGTTCCGCCTCTACGCACGATGCGTCGGGCAAGTGTCCTGACGGCGGTTGCTTGGTAATTGAGAAGAAGGTCTTCCATGGATTTCGGAAGAACGTATCCCATTCCGTCGCGTGCATCCTGCGAGAGCGCATGACATACTTTTAGATAGACCTCGTATGGCGTGGGTTGCTCAGGGTCCCCCCACGACTCTGCAATTAGATCGATAATGTCTTCTGTGATGTCGAGAGAGAATTTGTCGGCCCACCGCTCTTCAAACCAGTGCGAGAGCTTTTCCGTTGCATCGTTGTCGGGAACGTCGATGTTTAGTTCGAGGTTCGTGCTTAGGCCGGCAGCTGTAAGGTTAGATGAGCCAAGGTAGCCCCAGGATGGGTTCTGATGAAGGCCTTCAGTCAATATGTATGTTTTTCCGTGCAGTGGACGGCGAGTATAGACCTTCATTTGTACGCGTCCCTCTTGAAGTTGATCTTTCAAGAGTTGTAGTGCTTCAAGTCCTGATTGGGTGGGTAAACCCCGCATCAATTGAGTTCTGAGGTGTTTCACCAAGCGTGATCGCTGTTCAATGGCTTTGCCAATGTCCGGGATACCTGCGCCCATAGCTGGTTCTTGTACCTGATCTTGCAGTTCGGCGAGGATCGCGGCGGCATCTGAGGGTGCAATCATGCCGACTAGTATCCGTGCGACAGGAGAACCATCGGTCGGTAGTGCCTTCGTTTGAATAGACGGACCCAAGTGGTCCCAGCCTCGAAGGTCGATGTAGCCGGTCGCTACGTCGACTCGCTCATAGTGGTTGTCGAAGGTTGCCCTGATGTCGGCGCCCAGTCGAGACGCTGGCGTCAGGTTGTCGAAGATTTGAGGCACGGATCGATCTTGCCGCATCTAGCGACGTCTTCAGCAGGGGCCGAGGTGGGCGGTCTCCGTGTCGTGTGGCGTGGGTCCCTGCGGGATGCGTTCGTTTGCCAGTAAGGTCGGCGCCTTCAAACCGGTGTCCGGTCGTCTCGCTGGTGCTGCGACGGAGTCGATGGCCCGGGACGCTCACGGAGCTTTAGGTTTTGCTGTTGCTTCGTCTGAGACGACGATGCAGGCGGGGGGCCGGTCGGCTCGGCGAGCATGTAGAGCGTTTCCTCCGGTTTGACGCTTCTGATCATCGGTGACCGTCGCACCCACTGCGACCGCTGGTGCTTCCTGCTGCTCGAGCTCGTCCATGCCCGTGTCCGTGGCGGTTACCAGGGTGCCGGTTCGCGGCCGTTGCGGGAGCCTTCTGCTCCGACGATCGCTGCTGTGCACAGGACGAGAGCTTCGTAGAGTCGTCCTTCGCGCTTGAGTTGCTTGATCGGCTCGACGAGCTCCAGATAGTGCACTTCGTTCACCATCCCGCGCTCGAAGTCCTTCGCACGCGCTCCGCCGCCGGCGAGGGCCTCTTTGACCATGGTTCGGGAGGACTGGTGGTGCGCGGCGGCTTTCGCGGGTGAGGACAGGGGTGGTCGGTTCGATGCGGACCATTGCTACCGCGCCGGTCCATCGCCCAGCCATGCCCATGCCTCGGCTCGCAGGCCGGCGGGTAGTAGTTCGGTGAAGATCTGCACTTCAACGACTTCTGCCCCGTCCTCGCTCAGCTCGAGCTCCTGAGCGATGAAGCTGGGGAGGTAGCCGATGCGCTCGCCCTCAACATGCCCTCCTACGGCGAACGGGTCTGCTCTGTTGTCGGGCTCTCGTTGCAGGGATCCGCTCGTCTCGATGTAGCCGCCTTCGGCGGCGTGATGGCGTGATGCCAGCGCCGTGATCGCCCCGCGGGCGAAGGTCGTCGTTCCCGTCAGCTGCACCACGCCAAGCTCGATCGTGGTGCTGAGGTTCACGCGAAGTTGAACGCGGTGCGCGGATGGGGACTCTGCGCTCGGCTCGTCCTTCGACGTTGCGTTGTCGGTACGAGGAGCAGTCCGGCCCAGCAGCCTGTCGAGGAAACCCATACCCCGCATCATCGGGCAAAGGATCCCGAATCTGTACTGCGGCCGGGGTCCCGCTGTCCGCCTGTGTGCAGGCCACCCCCAGCGAGAGCTGGGCTGTGCATAGGTGGTCAGGGGGCGTCCGTGAACAACTCAGTTTCAGCCTCCCTGGTCTCGCAATCAGCCGAGGTTCCGTCCGCCCGATAAAGGAGCATCAGCTTGGCCTCACAGCGCAGCCGCACCGGTGTCAGCCGGGACGGAGAAGCCCTTTTGAACGGCAGGCTCGAGCGGGGGCTTTCCGACGCCAGCGAGGGCGCGCTGGGTCGAGCGCAACGCTACTCGGCAGGCCAGCTAGCAAGCGCATCGGAAAACGTGAGGGTAGGCATGCCGTCGACGTCCTGGACGGCCGTCCCGGGCTCATTGAATCCGGCAGAGTGCGCTATCCGGCAAGCACGAGACGGGCGTGCTCGTAGTTAAGTCCGGCGACGTCCTCGCGCAGGTCCACGGGTGTACCGGGCCCAGGCGAGGTGGCCATCCGGGCGATGCGTTGTTCGCCGCCGTTGAGCGCGCCGATCTCGTAGCCCAGGCGATCGAAGTCGACCGCGTTCGTCTTCCAGGCGTTGTCGGTCCGGACCCACGGAGCGCCCTCGTAAACGAGGCCCGATCGGATCAGGAGCTCAACCGCTGCAGCGAGCGGGCTCGACCCCTCGGCACACGCGCGGATGGTGAAGCCCCGGTTGGCTGCTTGAACGAACTCTGCAGACGGAAGCACTTTTCGCTAACGCACTCACAGGACGGCATTCGACTCATACCCTTACTCGCTGCATCTAGCATGACTCGCCTCTATGTCGTTCCACGGCATTGCAGCTGGGATCGTCCTCACTCATGGAGTTCGTGGACCGCCTCCTCCGAAACGCTTTCCCCGAGGACGTCGTCCTCGGTTGGTTGCGCGCCAACTAAATTGACCTCGCAGGAACCATCTACGAGAAGGACGGGAGGACGTTACCGACGAAGAAAGGACAGGCCCTCTGCTTCGTTCACCGCGGACTGGCCGTCGAGAACGAGTCGATCTTCCACCAAATGGCCGCTATCGGCGTGGCCGAAGCTCGAAGCCGACTGCAAGCCCTGAAGTACGCTGAGACCGGTAGCCCGGCGGAGATTGACGAGATGGAGAAGCTCCTCTACGCAGTCGAGGGCTACTTTCTCTTCGCGATCCGAGCCGGCTGGATCGGGGCCGGCGACTCTGAGCTTGCAGATATTCGCACCAGGCTCGAGGGCAAGCGCTGACTCAGGAGCGCGTCGGCCGAGGCGAGCTGACGCTCGCTGCGGGCAGTCACTCGTCGTGCTTGGGGAGCTCATTTAGTCCGACATCCTGATGAGCTTCCCAGCATGTCGGCGACCTGCGTAGGACCGACGCGAATATCCGATAATCGCGACTGTCAGGGCGCTACTGGCGATGAAGGGGTGCCGGTGAGGACAGTGGACTCGTCAAGTTGCGCTGACGCCTGCTTTTCCCCGCGGTGACCCGCGAGACGAGGTCACGAACAGCAGCGGAGACGCCGACGTTCGCCGCGAGTTCAGCGCCAGAGACGCGCCGTCTCGAGGTTGGGTCAGGCGGTACGGTTCCATGTGTCCAGCAAGCTGCTGGACACGTGGAGAGCGCGGTCTATCTGCGTCACCCGCAGTAGACCTCGCGGGTCGAGTAGGGGAGCGCCCTAGTTACGTTGGGCGGGTGGTGTCAAATCTCGAGCAGTTGCCCTCCGATTACATGGCAGTTCTCCGCGACCTGAAGCGTCAGGTGCTAACCGCGCAACTCACCGGGCAGCGCCGCGTGAACACGGAGCTGTGAGCTTGTACTGGTCGATCGGGAACAGGATCCTGCCGGGTCAGGCGGACCAGGGCTGGGGATCATCTGTCATCGCACGTCAGGCCTAGCATCTACGCACGGAGTTCACCGCGATGCGAGGTTTCTCCCGATCCAACCTCATACCCGAGACATTTCGTCGAAGCGGATCTGTCCCCGCTAGTGACGGCACTACCCGATCGCGGGGCTCGTACCGCGCATCATGCCGAGGCCGGAATCTACCGGCCCAGCACCGGAATCTCGCCGATACAAGTTGCCGGTGTTCGCTTGGAACGCAGCGACCCATCCGGCTCCGGACCGAGAGATAGACGGGGATGTTCCAGTCATCATTCCAAGTTGTGTGTCGACTGTTCCGGCATCTCCCGTTGCCCAAAGATTGCCGGTGTTCGCCTGGAATGCAATTTCGTAACCGCCGTCTGACAGGGCAGTAATGGCTGGACTGGTGCCATTCTTCATACCCAAGTTGAGGTTTGTAACGGAGCCAGTGGACGCGTACTGATACAGATTCCCCGTGTTCGCCTGGAACGCGACCTTGTATCCACCATTCGTGGCAGCAATAGCTGGAGACGTCCCCGGCATCATGCCCAAACCGGTGTCGCGGGTGCCGGCGTCACCCGTGACCCAGAGATTGCCTGTGTTCGCCTGAAAGGCAATCTGGTAGCCCCCGGTAGATAGGGCGGCAATGGCAGGGCTGGTGCCCGATTTCATGCCGAGATTGAAATTCGCCGCGCCACCCGGTGACCCAAATTGGTAAAGGTTGCCAGTGTTCGCCTGGAACGCGATTTTGAAGCCACCCCCGGGTGAGGCGGCTATTGCGGGCGAAGTGCCACTCATCATACCCAGCCGAGTGTTGTAGCTGCCTCCATCGCCAAATGCGTAAAGATCCCCAGTGTTCGCTTGGAACGACATTTCGTAGCCACCAGACGAGAGCGCGACGATGCTCGGGCTGGTTCCAGCGCGCATGCCCTGACCGAGGTCGGCGGCACCGGTCGTCAACGAGTTTGTGTACAAGTTCCCGGTGTTCGCCTGGAAGGCGGTCTTGGACACGCCCAGGGGTGTCGTCGGCGAAGTATTTCCAGAATTTCTGAAGTTGTTTTGAGGGGCGTGCAGCACGGCCTTAACGCTGGTCGGCCCGCCGAGGTAACGGCCGCCATTGTAGCGATACGTCGATCGCCCTGAGCTGGCGACGCCATTCTGCTCGACGACGAAGATTGAGTCGCCGCTCGCATAGTCAACGACGGCCACATGGCCGTAGGGCCATGCCGATGTGGCGTTCGAGATGACCAGGTCTCCGGGGACCGGGAAGTAGCCGGATCCCGAGTTGTGGCGTGTGAGCCCCGGTGAGCCTTCAGGGATATAGGCAGCGCCTCCGTTCCCCGCGGCGTAGACCCGAGGCCAGCCGAATTTTGGGTAAAGGCGCATTTGCGGCAGCTCGACGCATTGGTAGTAGGTGTTCAAATTTCCGCCATTCCCGACGACGTCGACACCCTGACCTTGAAGCCAGGAACTACCGGGGATCAGTACACCGCCGGGGGCGGCGGCGGCAGTCGTCGCCACCGTCGTGACGACGGCGCCTGCGGCGAATGTTCCCATCGCGACCGCGAGCACGTTGCGGCGAGAGGTGCTCGCGCCGCCCGAGAAGCATGAAAACATTTTTCTCCTACATTTGACAACGTCGTGTCGTGAACTGTAGAGGACGTCCGTTTGGGACACCAACCCCAGTCGGGGCCCTCGTGCCTTCTCGGGTTGAGTGGAAGCGCGACACCGATCCCGCCGGGTTCCAGCACTACTGGGTGCAGACATCGATCGACTGGAACGATGCCGATCGGGTTAGCACCCCGACCCCGCTGCCGTCGGCGTTGCGCGAGTGGCGCTGGTCGAGGAATGGAAGGACACGGTGGCCCGTAAGCGCGCCTGTGCGAGCGCTGAGCTGATGGAGGCGCAGCTGCTCATCGCGGACGCCGATCGGCTCGACCGAGACAACGACGACGCGACGTCGCCGTCGCTCGAGAAATCCCCAGCGCGGCCGATTTCGACAACGGTCAGGCGAACATGGCGGCCGAGCTCGAAGCGGGCACGAACAACTACGACCGCGACGTCGCAGTCGGCGGTACCGCCAACGCGATTCCCGATGAGCCGCGAACGCAGTGGTCCACGCAATTGGCGAACCGACTCGGCAGCGCTTGTTGCCCGACGAGCGACCTGCGACCATACCCCTTCTGGGCGCATGAGATTGTCTCCGACAATCGAGATTATGTCTGCCACGCGGGGTCGGCGTTGGGGTACGTGGGGTCCCGGTGCCCGCGCTCGTCAGGTCGAAGACGTGTCGCTTCTCCGACCCACTACTTCCGCCGATTCAGCACCTTCGTCCCCACCCCCGCGATCGCCGCACCCACGATCGGCGCCACCAGGAACACCCACACCTGCCCCAGCGCGTCCGGCCCCGCGAACACCGCCGCAGCAATGGACCGAGCCGGGTTCACCGACGTGTTGCTCACCGGGATGCTGATCAGGTGCACGAGCGTCAGCGTGAAGCCGATGGCCAGGGGCGCGACGGCCTTGTACTCGCTCTTGGCGGTGACGGAGAGGATGACGGCGACGAAGACGGCGGTCAGGACGATCTCGGTCAGCATGACCGCGCCGAGGCCGAAGCCGCCGGGGGAGGCGGCGCCGTAGCCGTTGGAGGCGAAGCCGGAGTCGCGGGCGGCGGCGAGGTAGCCGGCGGGGCCGTCGGCGGCGACGAGGAAGACCATTCCGGCTCCGACGAGTCCACCGATGATCTGGCTGACGATGTAGCCGGGGATGTGCTTCCACTCGGTCCGGCCGGCGATGGCGAGGCCGATGCTGACGGCGGGGTTGAAGTGGCCGCCGGAGATGTGGCCGACGGCGTAGATGCCGGCCATCACGGTGAGGCCGAAGGCGAGGGCGACGCCGAGGAAGCCGACTCCGAGCGCGTTGCCGGAGTCGGGGAAGGCGGAGGCGAAGACCGCGGTGCCGACGCCGCCGGCGACCAGGAGGAAGGTGCCGAACGCCTCCGACGCGTAGCGCGCTCCGGCCGAGTACTGCTCGGCGTGCTCGGTGCGCTGCTCGCTCGTGGTGCGGCTGGCGGAGTTGGGGCGGGCCATGGTCGTTCTCTCTCTCTCGGGTCGGGGACGTGCCGCGGGGTCGCCGGGCACCCGGACACTCCAGCACCGCGCGGCCGAGCCGCAGCCGGGTCGCGGAGTGCTCTCAGACTCCGCGGCCACTCGCTTCCGTGAGCGGCCTACGAGCACTCGCTCCGCGGCCACGGGTGGAGGCGCCCATACGCAGATGCCAGTCGCCGTAGCGGCGGACGGCGGCCGGTACGTCCTCGTGTCGGGGACAGGCGTGAAGCTCCGCCCACCTGGCACGGCGAGAGGATCGGCGCGGAACGGCTCCGAGCTGAAGCACCGGGCCATTGCGGACGCAGGTGCCGCGGGCGAGAGGCGCGTGGGAGGGCCCCCATCGACTCCTAGGAGTGATCCCTGATCCGGTTCCAGACGGACCTCAGACTCTCTCCGCCCACGCCGGCCTCCGCATCCTTCGCCTCGAAGAGCGCACGTCGCTGCTCCTCGTCGGCTCGCTCGTGCTGCAGGAATCGATTCAAAGCCGTCTGATTGAGATGCCCCAGAGGCGCCTCCAGCATCAGCTCGAAGGGCGCATTGCCGTGAACGCGCACCATCTCCTTCAGCTCGGGATGCGTCCCGGCGATGGTCAGGAGGACTGCCGTCGGTGTCGAAGGGTTCGACAACAGGCCGCCAGCGATCCCCGGGTCGCCGAGAGACGCGAGGTGGACGAAGGCCTCGTCGGACAGGTTCTCGTTCACTGCGGCGAACCACCATTGATCCCGACGAGAACCGTGGAACGCCAGCCATTCGGCACTGCGCCCGGGACAGCTCGGCCGGTGCGGTCCAGCGAAGAAGCCTGGGACCACCTGCTCCTCCTTCCGTCTATGCGACACGAGCGGGTATCCCGCGAGCCTCGAGGTCCTCGTGGACGCGGGCGAAAGGACTCACGCGGACGACGGTCACGGTAGCGACCTGCCGGACACGCGATGTCCCCGCCGAGAGGACAGGCGGGAACCACCGCCCGGGTGGCGCGGCAGAACGGCCGACGAACCCAGCCCGACGCCCTCACCTCGCTCCCTCTTCTCCTCCGCCCGTCCCCCTGCTACGGTGCCCTGAACCGGTTTACAAAACCGGTTCAGACCTCAGCGACGAGCGAAGGATCTTTCATGGCGAGCAGACCGACGATCCTCGACGTCGCGCGTGAAGCCGGCGTCAGCAAGGCGCTCGTCTCGTTCGCGCTCAACGACCGGCCGGGCGTCTCGCCCGACTCCCGCGAGCGGATCCTCCGCGTCGCCGCCGAGCTCGGCTACCGGCCCAGCCTCACCGCTCGCTCGCTCTCCACCAGCGTCTCGTTCGCGGTGGGACTCGTCGTGGCGCGCGACCCCGAGGTGATCGCGGCCGATCCGTTCTTCCCCTCCTTCATCTCGGGTGTGGAGCGGGTGCTCGCCGAGCGCGGCCGGGTGCTGGTGCTCAGCGTGGTCGATCCGGGCGCCTCCGAGGAGGCCGTCTACCGCACTCTCGCGGCCGACCGCCGCGTCGACGGCGTGTTCCTCACCGACCTCCGGCAGGACGACTCCCGGCCGGCCCTGCTCGCCGAGCTCCAGATCCCCGCGGTCACGCTCGGCCGCGTCGACGGGTCCACCTCGCCCGCGGTCGTGATGGACGACTCCGCCGGGATCGCCGCGGCCGTGCAGCACCTCGCGGGCCTCGGCCACCGCCGGATCGCGCACGTCGCCGGGCCCGACCACCTCCTCCACTCCTCCCGCCGCCGCGACGCCTTCACCAAGGCCTGCGCGGAGGCGGGGCTCGAGCCCGCTGCGCTCGTCGCCACCGACTTCAGCCCGCAGCAGGGCGCCGAGGCCACGGAGCACCTGCTCGACAGCCCCACCCCGCCCACCGCGATCGTCTACGGCAACGACCCGATGGCCATCGCCGGCCTCGGAGTCGCGCACACCCGCGGGCTCCGGCTCCCCGACGACCTCTCGATCACGGGCTTCGACGACTCCGAGATCGCCGCCCACGTCTACCCGTCGCTGACCTCGGCCCGCACGCGTCCCGCGCGCTGGGGCGAGGAGGCCGCCCGCACGCTGCTCGACCTCATCGAGTCCGGCAGCGCCCCCGACGTCGACCTCGAGCCCGCCGGGCTCGTGGTGCGCCACTCGACCGCTCCTCCGCGGCCGTCGATCCACTGAAGACGCGGGCGCACCGTCGCGCCCGCCGGACAAGGAGTACACCATGGGCACCTCAAAGACGAGACGCTGGCTGACCGGGATCGCCACCGCCTCCCTCGCGACACTCGCCCTCACCGCGTGCGGCAACGGCGGCGGAGCGTCGACCGACCTCACCGCCACCGGCCCGATCACCATCTGGTACTCGAACAACGAGCAGGAGGTGCAGTGGGGCAAGGCGATGGTCGACGCGTGGAACGCCGACCACCCGGACGAGGAGATCACCGGGCAGGAGATCCCCGCGGGCAAGAGCAGCGAGGAGGTCATCGGAGCCGCGATCACGGCCGGCAACGCGCCCTGCCTCGTCTTCAACACGGCCCCCAGCGCGGTCGGCCAGTTCGAGCGCCAGGGCGGACTCGTCGACCTCTCGAAATTCGACGGCGGCGCCGACTACATCGAGACCCGCAGCGGCGACCTCGCCGAGCAGTACCAGAACGCCGACGGCGAGTACTTCCAGATGCCGTGGAAGAGCAACCCGGTCGTCATCTTCTACAACAAGGACCTCTTCGCGAAGGCGGGCCTCGACCCCGAGAACCCGTCGCTGTCGACCTACGACGACTTCCTCGCCACGTCGAAGACGCTCGTCGAGTCGGGCGCCGCGCCCGCCGCGATCCAGCCCGCGCCCACCAGCGAGTTCTTCCAGACCCAGTTCGACTTCATGCCGATGTACGCCGCGGCCACCGGAGGGACGAGCCTCGTCGAGGACGGCAAGGCCACCTTCGCCGACGACCAGGGCTACGAGGTCGCCGACTTCTGGAAGAGCCTCTACGACCAGGGCCTCGCCGGCCGCGAGCAGTACCAGGGCGACGCGTTCGCCGACGGCCAGGCCGCGATGTCGATCGTCGGCCCGTGGGCGGTCTCGGTCTACAAGGACCTGAACTGGGGCTCCGTCTCGGTGCCCACCCCCGACGGCACGCCCGCCGAGGACACCTGGACCTTCAGCGACGCGAAGAACGTCGGCCTCTACTCCGCCTGCGCCAACAAGGGCACGGCCTGGGAGGTGCTGAAGTTCGCGACCAGCGAGGAGCAGGACCGCTCGCTCCTGGAGACCACCGGCCAGATGCCGCTGCGCACCGACCTGCAGACCACCTACGCCGACTACTTCGAGGCGAACCCCGCCTACCAGCGCTTCGGCGACCAGGCGAGCCGCACCATCGAGGTGCCGTCGGGACCGAACACGGTGCAGATGCTGCAGGCGATCCGCGACGCGTGGGGCAAGACGGTCATCTTCGGCGAGGGCGACGTGAAGACGGCGCTCGACGGAGCGGCCGAGACCGTCACCGGGCTCGCCGGCCAGCAGTGACCCGGCCGTGACCACCCTCACCCGCCGGCCCGCGCCGGCCGGGGCGCCGGGGAAGCGGAGCCTGGTGCACCGCGTCCTCGGGCCCCAGCCCCTCGGACTGCTGTTCGGCAGCCCCTACCTCCTCTTCGTGCTCGCGGTCTTCGCCTTCCCGGTCGTCTACTCGGTCTGGATCGCGTTCCACGACTTCTTCTTCGCGGCTCCCGGCGTGCAGGTGGAGCGGCCGTTCGTCGGCCTCGACAACTTCGTCACGGCGTTCTCGAGCCCGCAGGTCATCCGCTCCTTCGGCAACATCGGGATCTTCCTGGTGATCAACGTGCCGCTGACGGTGGTGCTCTCGCTCCTGCTCGCCGCCGCGCTCGACAAGGTCGTGCACCTGCGGACGTTCCTCCGCGTCAGCTTCTACGTGCCGTACGTCACGGCGAGCGTCGCGGTCGTCGGCGTGTGGCTGTTCCTCTTCAACGGGAACGGACTGGTCAACAGCCTCCTCGGGCCGCTGGCGCCGAATCCGTCCTGGCTGATCAACGAGCAGCTCGCGATGCCGATCATCGCGCTCTACGTCACCTGGAAGCAGCTCGGGTTCTACATCCTGCTGTACCTGGCGGCGCTGCAGAACGTGCCGAAGGAGCTCTACGAGTCGGCCTCGACCGACGGCGCCGGACGCATCCGCCAGTTCTGGTCGGTGACCGTGCCGAGCGTGCGGCCCGCGACCCTCCTGGTGCTGCTGGTGTCGACCGTCACCGGAGCGAACCTCTTCACCGAGCCCTACCTCCTCACCGGCGGAGGCGGCCCCAACGGCGCGTCCGCCTCGCCCGTGCTGCTGATGTACCAGCTCGGGATCCAGCAGGGGCAGCCCGACGTGGCCTCGGCCATCGGCGTGGTCCTGGTGCTGCTGGTGCTGGTCATCGCCTATCTGCAGAACCGCTTCGCGGGGGAGAGGAACTCATGAGCACCCTGTCCAGTGCCGGAGGCGCCGCCTCGGCCGTGCCCGCCGCCGTCTCCCCGGAGAAGTCGCCGCGGAGGCGCCCCGTCGGGTCCAGCCGCGGAGCCGTGATCCTGCGCGGAGTCGTGCTCGCGATCGGCGCGATCGTCTTCCTCTTCCCGTTCTACTACATGATCGTCGGCTCCCTGCAGACGGACCCGGACCCGACGCTGGCGGGAGCGATCCCGGAGCCGGGCAACCTCACGCTCGACAACTACGTCAACGTGAACGAGCGGATCAGCCTGCTCACCGGCCTGGTCAACTCGGGGATCTTCACCGGCGGAGTGCTGCTGTGCACGGTGTTCTTCGGCGTCCTCGCCGGATACGCGCTGGCGATGCTGCAGTGGCGCGGGCGCAACGCGGTGTTCGCGCTCGCCCTGCTGGTGCAGGTCATCCCGTTCCAGCTGCTGCAGATCCCGCTCTACGTGCTGATCGCGCGCGACTACGGCCTCGCGGACAGCCACCTCGGGATGATCCTTCCGTTCGCCATCAACTCGACGGCGGTGATCATCTTCCGGCAGTACTTCCTGCAGCTCCCCAAGGAGCTGTTCGAGGCGGCCCGGATCGACGGCGCCGGCGAGCTGAAGCTGCTGTGGACCATCGCGCTCCCGCTGGTGCGGCCCGCGCTGGTGACCGCCGTGCTGCTGACCTTCATCGGCCCCTGGAACGAGTTCCTCTGGCCGTTCCTCATCACCAAGGACGCGTCGCTGCAGCCGCTCGCCGTGTCCCTGGCCAACTACATCTCGAACGTGGCGTCGTCGACCGACAACCCGTTCGGGGCGATCCTCGCGGGAGCCGTCGTGCTCGCCGCGCCCGTCGTGGTGCTGTTCATCGTGTTCCAGCGCTACTTCGTCTCGACCGATCTCGGATCCGGAGTGAAAGGCTGACCATGTCTCCCACCCTCACCACTGTCCCCTACCGTCTCGAGCGCGTCGGCGTCGTGATGGAGCCCGCCCTGGGCGACGCGCTCGAAGCCGAGGGGGTGCTCAACCCCGGCAGCGGCCGCGGACCCGACGGCGAGCTGTACCTGCTGCCCCGGATGGTCGCCGCCGGCAACGTCTCCCGCGTGGGGCTCGCCCGCGTGATCGTCGAGGGCGGCGTGCCCGTCGGAGTCGAGCGGCAGGGCGTCGTGCTCGCGCCCGACCGCGGCTTCGAGCAGGGCGCCCACAACTCGGGCGTCGAGGATCCGCGGATCACGTTCATCGAGGCGCTCGGGCTGCACGTGATGACGTACGTCGCCTACGGGCCGCTCGGGCCCCGGACGGCGCTCGCCGTGTCGGAGGACCTCCGCGACTGGCGGCGCCTGGGCCCGGTGACCTTCGCCTACGACGACGCGCTCGACATCGACCTCGGCCTGTTCCACAACAAGGACTGCGTGTTCTTCCCCGAGATCGTCGCCGCCCCGGACGGCACCCGCTCGTTCGCGGTGCTGCACCGGCCGATGTGGGACCTCAGCGAGACGAAGGCGGGCGAGGGCATCCGCCTCCCGGCCGGGATCGAGGACCCGCGGCAGAGCATCTGGATCAGCTACGTGCCGGTCGACGAGGTGGACCGGGATCTGGCGAACCTCACCCGCTGGACGCGGCACCGGTTCCTCGCGGGCCCGGAGTTCCCGTTCGAGGAGCTGAAGGTCGGCGGCGGACCCGTGCCGCTGCGCGTGCCCGAGGGCTGGCTGCTGATCCACCACGGAGTCACCGGAGTGATCGACAGCGCCTTCGCGCAGCAGCAGCACGTGAACTACTCGGCCGGAGCGATGCTCCTCGACGGCGACGACCCGTCGCGGGTGATCGCGCGCACCTCCGAGCCGCTGCTCGAGGCGGAGACGGAGGAGGAGCGCAGCGGGATCGTCCCGAACGTCGTGTTCCCGACGGCGATCGAGGAGATCGACGGCCAGCACTACGTCTTCTACGGCATGGCCGACTCGAAGATCGGCGCGGCCCGCCTCGTCCGCACGGACGGCTGACAATGCCTCGCTGGCCGAGTCCGCCTCCGGCGAACGCCTGTTTTGCTGATCGAGTCCACCTCCGGCGAACGCCTGTTTTGCTGATCGAGTCCACCTCCGGCGGACATCTATTTTGCTGATCGAGTAGCCCGCGCAGCGGGCGTATCGAGATCCACCACCGCCTGGACACCGGGGTCTCGATACGCCGCTTCGCGGCTACTCGACCACCAAGAGCCCGCGCAGCGGACGCCTTGTTGTTCGAGTCCGCCCTCCGTCGGACGCCTTTCTTGCTGATCGAGTAGCCCGCGCAGCGGGCGTATCGAGATCCACCACCGCCTGGACACCGGGGTCTCGATACGCCGCTCCGCGGCTACTCGACCACCAAGAGACCCGCGCAGCGTTCGCCTTGCTGATCGAGTCCGCCCTCCGCCGGACGCCTTTCTCGCTGATCGAGGAGCCCGCGGAGCGGGCGCATCGAGATCGGCCCCCGCACCCCCACCTCAAGGAGAGTTCGATGACGAACACGCTCACCAGATCGGCGGCCGTCCTGGCCGCCGCCGCCCTCACCGTCGGGGGCCTCGCCCTCGGCGCGACCCCCGCGCAGGCGGCCGAGCCGCTGACGAACACGGCGCACCTCGACTTCCTCCTCGACACCGCCACTCCGGTGCCCGAGCCCGGCCACACCACCTACCGGCTCGACGAGGAGCCGACCCTGGTCATGCCGTGGACCTACGCCGACGCCCGTGACGGCGGCACCTTCGAGCGCGTGGGCGGCGGCCGCCTCGATCCGGCGACCGGCGACTACGAGCAGGGGGCGTTCAACACCGACGACATCTCGCGCGCCGCCGTCGTCTACCTCCGCCACTGGCAGCAGACCGGATCGACCGAGAGCCGCGAGAAGGCCTTCGAGACCCTCCGCGCCCTCGCCTACTTCCAGACCACCGAGGGCGACGACGCCGGGAACGTGGTGCTCTGGATGCAGACCGACGGGGAGCTGAACGCGAGCGCCGAGCCGGTCGAGCTGCCGGATCCCAGCGACTCCGAGGACAGCTACTGGCTCGCCCGCACGCTCTGGGCGCTCGGCGAGGGCTACGCGGCGTTCCGCGACACCGATCCGGACTTCGCCGCCTTCCTGCAGGAGCGGCTGCGGCTCGGGGTCGGTGCGGTCGACCGCGAGGTGCTCACGCGCTACGGCGAGTACGCGCAGGCCGACGGCGTGCAGGTTCCGGCCTGGCTGATCGTCGACGGAGCCGACGCCACCTCGGAGGCGCTGCTCGGCCTCTCGGCCTACCTCGAGGCCGCTCCCGACGACTCCGCGGTGCGCACGAGCACGGCCGAGCTCGCCGAGGGCGTCGCCGCCTCCGCCCGCACGACGACGGAGGCGGACACCACCGCCTGGCCGTACGGCGCGATCCTCCCGTGGACGAAGTCGCGCACGCTCTGGCACTCCTGGTCGTCGCAGATGGCCGGGGGACTGGCAGCGTCATCCGCGGCGCTGGACGACTCCTCCCTCCTCGAGCCTGCGATCGTCGACGGCGCCCGCTTCGCTCCGGAGCTGCTGACCGCCGGCGGTCCGGACAACGGCTGGAACCCGACTCCGACCGACCGCGTGCAGATCGCGTACGGAGCCGACTCCCGGCTCCAGAACTCGCTCGCCCTGGCGGACGTCACCGGCTCCAGCGCCTTCACCGACCTCGCGGCCGTGCAGGGCGCCTGGTTCTTCGGCCTGAACCGCAGCCTCGGCCCGGTCTACGACCCGGCCACCGGAGTCGTCTTCGACGGCGTCCAGGCCGACGGCACCGTCAACCGCAACAGCGGCGCCGAGAGCACCATCCACGGGCTGCTGGCGATGCTGGCGCTCGACGCGCACCCGGACGTCGCCGACCGCGCGCGATCCGTCGCGACGGAGTCTTCGCGCGACGGGCTGACGCTGGTCGAGGCCGAGAGCGCGCGCGGCGGCACCGTCGTCACGCCGGAGTCGTCCTGGACCGGGGAGGCCGGCTGGAGCGGCTCCTACCTCTCGCTGACCGACCCGCGCCGCGCGGTGTCGATCCCGATCGGCCCGTCCACGCAGGACCGCGTGGTGGAGGCCGTCATCGACCAGCCGCAGCGCGGCACCGAGCGCACGCCGCTGAGCGTCTGGACCTTGGGCACGCGCCCGCTCGACCTGCTCCGTTCGACCGTCGGGTCGCAGGGGGTCACGGAGGCGTCGGGCGCGCTGCTCCCGCAGAAGCTCCGCCGCACCGTGCCGGCCGGCTCCTCGAGCGTCGAGGTCCGCCCCCTGAGCGGTGAGACGCGCCTGGACGCACTGCTGGTGCGCCCGCTGGTGTCGCGCCTCGTCGTGGGAGGCGAGGGCGGCCGCACCGAGCTGATCCGCAACTCCACCGACGGTGTGCGCACCACGGCGATCGGCGTCTCGGGCGGTTCCGGCACGCTGCGCGTCTACGACCGCAACGGCGCCCTCGTGCGCGAGACGACGCCGTCCGGTGCCGTCGCCGTGCAGCTCCCCGCGCAGGGCTTCGCGGTGCTCGTCGGCTGAGCCCGACGGGCGCCCCCTACGCCCGGCTCCACCCTCCAGAAGTTGCGGTACTCGCGTTCGAGTACCGCAACTTCTGCGTTCTCGGGCGCGGGGAACGGGCGGGC